>NZ_JBHWJJ010000020.1:39874-91382 GCF_042732005.1 Streptomyces sp. NPDC059851
CGGCCGCGCCCTGTCCCACGACCTCACCCCCTTCCTCCTCGGCAACGCAGACGTCCTATCACGCACCTCCACACACCAACTCACACTCATCCCGGGGACCTACGCGATCGCACTGGCAGGCGCATTCGCCGACTTCCGGTTCACCCTCGACACAGAAGGCCGAATATCCCTAGACCCTCGCCACGCCGGCTTCGCCGAAGCCACCGGATCCAAACTCACCCTCCACGGATATCCCGTCACCATCGACGGCCGCGCCCTGTCCCACGACCTCACCCCCTTCCTCCTCGGCAACGCAGACGTCCTATCACGCACCTCCACACACCAACTCACACTCATCCCGGCTCAGGCCCACCAGTTCCTGCCTACTGGCGGAGCAGGCACTGCCTTCACCCTCACTCTGGACGTCGACGGCACTGCTTCGGTCGCCCCTGCGGGTCTCACCGTCCAAAGCAGCGCACTCCACCACCGGTTGCTCGACGACTTCACGACAGGCCCGGACAGCTTCTCCGTACCTTCGTCGGCCACCACTGTCCGCAGTCAGAGAGGGGCCATGCTGGGAGGCGAGCGATCCGTCAGCGTGAACAACCTCCCATCCCCCCAAGGGGCACCGGCCCGCTTGGAGGTGGGGAACGCGGACCGACTCCGGCTCATGCTCGGCGCCGACCAACAGGCCCGCATGCAGGTGAGCTACCAGCTCCCGGCAAACGGCGCTCCAAGACTCAACCTGCACGACGGTGGTGCCGACCGGCTCAGGATCGCCGTCTCCCACCTAGCCGGCGATGGCGCCGACGTGAAAGTCACCATAACCACAGCGGTCGGCGTATCGGTCGCTACTGCGCGAGCCCGTACGCGGCTGACCGATTTCCGATTCCTCGACTTCTCGGGCCCTGGCGGCCAGGACTTCACCAATACGAGCCAAATCGTCGTCGAATTCACCTCCAACGGCAGCCTCACCGTCGATTCCATTGAGGCTCGTGGCCCGTTCCGCCTCTCGCAACTCATGCGCTGGGATCCGCGTACTGAAGAGTCTGGAAAGCTTGCGGTGCACGCCGCACTGCTGCACACGGGACACATTCTCTTCTTCAGCGGTGACGAGCACGACCCGGGCCGTCATTTTCTCGGCCGGACAGCCCCCAAGCACATCGACAGCACTCGGATCTACGACTGTTCCAGTGGCGCAGTCCTGGCCGCGGCGTCCCCCCAGGTGCCTCCTGGTACCACTCCGCCGGACCTGTTCTGCTGCGGCCACGCTTTCTTGCCGAACGGGCGCCTGCTGGTCGCCGGCGGAACCGAATCTTGGGAGTTTCGCCAGGAGGACCCTGACCCTGATCCAGGGGGGCATCACAGGAACCAGCATTTCACCGGTCTCCGTTACACGTGGCTCTTCGAGCCGGAAGCCCCATTCGGCACAAACCCTTGGACAAGGGCTGCGGATATGAAGGATGGTCGATGGTATCCGACCCTAGTCACCTTGGGCGATGGCGATTGTTTGGCACTCGTCGGTCACCCGAGCGCGGCAAATCTGCAAGATCATGTCAATCGTGACGTTGAAGTCTTTTCAGGGAACTGGAAGGTGCTCGGGCCGCCCGCTATTTCCGGGCTGGTTCCAACATATTATCCGCGACTACATGTCCTCCCGAATGGCGAGGTCTTTTCCGCGACACCGATCGAGGGGAAATGCAAGACCTGGAGTCGCGCATCTTCCCGCTGGGAGGTGGCCGCGGATCAACCGGATGCGGTTTATCACGGGTTCAACACCACTTCCGTCCTGCTCCCGCTGCTTCCACCGTATTCCGAGGCGAAGATTTTGATGTGCGGTGGCGCGCAGCCGGTCGTCATCAATCCATTCGAAAGGCAGCCCGGAGGCCTGGCTGTATGGAAGCCGACAGGGGAGCGTCAGCCCATCGCGGGCAGCCGCTCCCGTCCGCGCCAGGACAGCAACTCGGTTATTCTGCCCACCGGAGAGATCATGGTCTGCGGGGGATTTGACGCCAACCGCGCCATGCTGGAAACCGAGCTCTACGACGCAGCTGAGGATAGATGGACGACGCTACCGGCCACTGGAACGGCCAAAGTCGCGCGGGGCTATCATTCAGTTGCGCTTCTCATGCCGGACGGCCGCGTATTCACTGCGGGAGGTAATGACGCGGGAGACTGGAGCTACCACCGCAGAGCGGATTACCCGGTAATTGCGGGGCAGCCGCTGCCGCAAGCACCAACAGATGAGGGCAAGATCGAGAACGGTGTCGCAGTGGATAATCGAGAGACTCGGATCGAGATCTACGAGCCGCCGTACATCGAACGCGGAGATCGCCCAAGAATCACCAATGCGCCCGAGGCCATCGGATATGACACACGCTTCCGGATCACCACGCCGGACGCCGAGAGGATCCGCCGAGTGGCGCTGATTCGCGCAGGATCGGTGACACACTCCTTCAACTCAGACCAGCGCTACATCGGGCTACCCTACACGCGTTCGGACAATCGGATAGACGCCGTTTCTCCCCCCAATGGAAATATCGCCCCACCGGGCTGGTATCTGCTGTTCATCGCGGCGGAGGCAGATGGTCAAGTCATCCCGTCTGAGGGTCTCTTCGTTCATCTGAATATCGGTTCGAGCGGGAATCCGGTCCTCATTCAGAGCAACTTCGGCGACGAAGGAAACTTCGAGGTCGTGACACCACGTGCCGAGGGAGGGCTGGCTCACTTCGTCCGGAACAACGATGAGCCCGCCATGCCCTGGGCGGGACCCTTCCGGTTCGGGACGGAGGTGGGGAGGGTCCATGCGGTCACCATGATCCAGAGCACCTTCGGAGAGAACGGAAACCTGGAAGTCGTGGCCCGCATAGGCGCGGGACTCGTCCACTTCCTTCGCGACTCCGAACCACCCTTCACCTGGCACGGCCCCTTCCCCATCGTGCCCTCAGGCGTCAGCGGGAACCCGGTTCTCATCCAAAGCAACTTCGGCGACGAGGGGAACTTCGAGATCGTGACACCCATGGCCAACGGCGGCCTCGGGCACTACGTCCGCGAGAACCCCAACACGCCATGGGCCGGACCATTCCCCGTGGGCACCACAACAGACACAGTCGACGCGGTCACCATGATCCAGAGCACCCTCGGAGAAAACGGAAACCTGGAAGTCGTGGCCCGCATAGGCGCGGGACTCGTCCACTTCCTTCGCGACTCCGAACCACCCTTCACCTGGCACGGCCCCTTCCCCATCGTGCCCTCAGGCGTCAGCGGGAACCCGGTTCTCATCCAAAGCAACTTCGGCGACGAGGGGAACTTCGAGATCGTGACACCCATGGCCAACGGCGGCCTCGGGCACTACGTCCGCGAGAACCCCAACACGCCATGGGCCGGACCATTCCCCGTGGGCACCACAACAGACACAGTCGACGCGGTCACCATGATCCAGAGCACCCTCGGAGAAAACGGAAACCTGGAAGTCGTGGCCCGCATAGGCGCGGGACTCGTGCACTTCCTTCGCGAATCCGAACCACCCTTCACCTGGCACGGCCCCTTCCCCATCGCTTGAGGGCGAGTTGGCGTCTGCTGCGATAGAGACGCTGAAGGGGCGGCTGGACGTCATCGGCTTGCCGGCGGTGATGATGACGGTCGCGGACTTGCCGTGGGGGGCGATCGAGATCGCGCAAATGGGCACCGGAGCGGTCGGTGGGGATGCCGGTGATGTGCCTGGACGGCGGGGCTTGGATGTGTGACGACGATCGGGTCGGCGAGGCCTTCGACGGCGTGGCGCGGCATGCCCGGCCGGGGGTGTCCCGACTGAAGCGGAGCCCCTCACTTGCGTCGTTGGTGCGGGAGCGCCCGAAGGTGGTCTTCGTCAACTTGAAGTCGCAGGTCAAGGGGCATGTGATCGGCCCTTTGCGAGTGCCCACACTGGCCGGGGGCAGATTGCGGAGCAGATCGCTCGTCAGCGTGGCCGTGCTCGATTTCGGATCTGGTTCTGTGGAAGGACCGCAATGAGTGACCCGGGGCGAGGAGAGGGGCGGTCTCCCCGCCCCGCTGTGGCCGGCAGGCGTAGCCCTGGGAGCGATCCTCCGGGAGCGGTTTTTGCAGCGCCCCGGTCCGGGTTCGGCTGCTACGGCGCCTCGGGAGCCTCGGGCGGGGCACTCTTGTAATCGTCTCCCACCGGCTTGTCCATGGCCGACTCCTCAGCGAACCGCGCGCTGTCGATGTCGCCCCGCTTGGCGACGATCCGGTAGCTGAACTCACCGCCGGCTGACGGTGTCTTCGAGGGTACCGTGAAGCCCGATCCGGTCCGGTTGCTTACGTACAGCGCGTTGTTGTCCTCATATTCCGTGAGGAACACGTGGTATTCGTCGTTGCCCGTGACCGCCTGGAAGGTCTCGTCCAGTGCGATCTCCGCGACGCCGTTGTCGAGCCGGCCGGACCCGAAGTCCTCGAACCAGGACTCCGGGCTCTCCACCGCGTAGAGGAGCCGCAGGGTCCCGTCTGCGAGCGGAACCGCGGACGACTTGGCCCCGGTGACGGTGAGTGCTCCGTTGATCCGGACCGCGCCGTCGAACCGCCCAGCCAGTCCCGAGCGAGACCTGGCCCAGAGGGCGAACGCCTGGGAGCCGTTATGAGCGTCCGCGGTAATACCGTTGCCGTCCTGCACGTTGGACATTCCGTGTACGCCGGCACCCGTGGTGCCTGACCCGAATCCGGCCACTCCGTCGCCGTCGCGTCCCTGGCACCTCCCCACGACGCCGACGAGCGTGCCGTGGATCTCCGCTCCGGACGTGATTCGTGTGGCGTGCGTCTTGAACCCGATGTCCGCGGGCCCCAAGGCAACAAACTGATTGTCCTGGCTGCTCATCCTCGACCTCCATCGCTGACGCGGACCGTTGTTCTGCCGGTCCTTGGCCGCATCGAGCTTTGCACCGTGGCGCTCCGGCAATCCAGCCGCCCCGCCCCGGGGATGGCGTCCGCGGATTCTTCAACCGTACGGCTCACAGATCGTTTTGATCAATGAGCTTCTTCGAGTTGGCCACCGATCGGGTGATGGGCCGTGAAGCGCAACGGACGAGGCCCCTGAGCTGTTGATCGAGATGTCTGACGTCTCAATCACGTCGCTCGGGGGCCTCGTTGGTCATCCATCCTGCCGCACTCGACCTGCCGCATGCGCTCGTGGAGTGGGTCACCATGCTGGTTGTCACCCGTGAGGGCGACCGGCGCTGCAAGCTCCGTCCGTCTCAGCGGGCGATGGTGGCACTGGTGTACCTACGAGAGCACACCACTCTGGCGAAGATCGCCGCCGGGTTCGGGATCAGCGAGTCCACCGCCCACGCCTACACCCGCGCGGTCGTCGACCTGCTCGCCGAACGAGCACCGGGTCTGCTCAAGACGCTGCGCGAGCACGATCCAGACTTCATCCTGCTCGACGGCACCCTCGCCGAGTGCGACCGGGTCGGCGACGGCCGGGCCGACTACTCCCACAAACACCGGCGCCACGGCGTGAACGTTCAGGTCGTCACCGACCCCGGCGGCCGGCTTCTGTGGATCTCGCCCGCCCTGCCGGGCCGCACACACGACCTGACCGCCGCCCGTACCCACCGGATCATCCGGATCTGCGAGCGCCAGGGTGTTCCCATCCTGGCCGATCTCGCCTACCAAGGCGCAGGACCGTGGCTGACGACCGGCATCAAACGCAAGCCACTTCAGGAACTCACTCCCACCGAAAAGACCTTCAACCGGGCACTGGCCGCAGCACGAGCGCCCGTGGAACGCGGTGTCGCGAGCCTGAAGTCCTGGCGGATCTTCCGCAGGTCCCGGTGCAGCCCCAACCGCATGACGTCAATCGCCAAGGCCATCCTCACGCTGGAGCGGCAACGCTGAAGAAGCTCAATGAAGCCTGCGTGATCCCGACTTGGGCCCCGTGGGAAAGCAACCCGGGGGACGTCGCCGCATCAAAGCATTCTGTGAGACTTGCGAAGATCCTATTGTCGGTCACGCCCCCGGATCCTGTCCCGCTCCACGAGGGGCAGACGTAGGCGGTCACTTCCGTCTCAGCACCTGTGAACCCGATGGGGGGAGGCGCGAGTGAAGCAGCTTTTCCGCGCTGCCGCTCCAGGGGGTGAGGATGGCGGCGGATGAGGACGGCATTCGATTCGAGCTGCATCGGGTCCTGGATCTGCCATGACCTCAGTCGTACGACGCCGCGCTCGACCGGTGCGCGTGCCGCGGACAGCGCACGGTTGACGGATCGCCGGGTCGGCGTGAGGTCACGGCCCCGCGGACGTCCGGGGCGCCGGATCCGCTCGCGGAGCCCTTGCCCCTCCGCGGTCAGACCCCATCCTCCGGATACCTCGTACCCCCGGCATACCGCGACGATCACCGATCGCCGGTCCCTACGACACCGCGCCTCCAAGGTCAGCAGCGGCTGCCACCCCCGTCCTCGCCGGGGTCAGGACAGCGGTCGCCAAGTGCTCACGGAACCAGCGGTGCCCCGGATCGGTCGAGTTGCGGGGGTGCCAGGCCATCCCGAGGTCCAAGGGGGCCAGGTCGAGGGGGATGGGGAAGGTCCGCAGTCCCATGGCGGAGATGGTGTCGGGGAGCCAGTCGGCCAGGCTGAGCGCGACGAGGTCGGTGTCCCGGGCGAGCATCATCGCGCTCGTGTGGCTGGGCACCACGACCGCGGTCCGGCGCTGCAGCCCGAGATCCGCGAGCGCACTGTCGATGGGCCCGAGGCGCTTGCCGAGCCGGGAGATGCCGATGTGGTCGGCCGCGGCGAAACGACGGGCGTCGATCCGTCCGTCGAAGAGGGGATGACCGATGCGGGCGATGCCGACCAGCGTCATCCGGGTGAGCTGCCGGGTTCGGACCTCCGGGTCCAGGTGTCCGAGGACGCCCAGTTCGACGTCCACCCAGCCCTGCCGCAACCCGGGGCCGCCCTCCACCGCCTCCGGCAGGAAGACGACGTCCACCTCCGGGGCCTCCGCGTGGATCCGCTCGGTCAGGCTCCCGGCCAATCCCGCCAGGAGCAGGTCGGTGGCCTGCACCGTGAAGGTGCGCTGGAGACGTACGGCATCGAACCCGGGACCGGGCCGCAGGACGCTGTCGCAGCTGCGCAGCAACGCGCCCACCTCCTCCCGGAGTTCCAGGGCGCGTGGGGTCGGGACCATCCTCTGGCCGGCCCGGACCAGCAGCGGGTCGCCGACGGCGCGGCGGAGCCGGGCCAGGGTACGGCTGACCGCCGCAGGCGAGGTGCCGAGGCGCTCCGCGGCACGGGTCACGCTGTTCTCCTGGAGCAAGGCATCCAGGACTCGCAGCAGGTTGAGATCCACAGGTAGCTCCTGAACTGCAGTTTTACGTCTGCGGCAATGCTTGAATGCCAATCTTTGCATTGTTGTGGCGCCCTCCGGCGCGGAGAGTGGAGGCGCCCGCGACAACGCGTGGCACATCTCCCTCCGCCCCCTTCAAGGAGCCGCTGTGCAGCAGTCCCCCCGTACCGGTCGAGAAGGCGATGTCCTGGCCGTCGTCAGCCAGAGCGGACCGACCGTCTCGTTCTTCGACGCCGCCTCCGACCGCCACCTCGGCGATGTGCACGTGTCCGCCGAGCCCCACGAGTTGTGCTTCGACGCGACGCAACGACTGCTGTGGTGCACGCTGACGTACCACTCGGGCTACTACCACGCCAACGGCGGCCGGCGTACCGACCTGGCAGTCGTCGACCCCGACACTCGCCGCATCGTCGAGGTCGTCGACCTCGCCCCGGAACACGGGCCGCACGGCCTGGCGCTGGACCCGGTGCGCGGTCGGCTCTACGTCAGCGTGGAGGGCGCGGGGGACCGGCCCGGCGGTGTCGTGGTGATCGACACGGCGACCCGCCGGCCCGTGGGCAGGATCGACACGAACGCGCCCGGCCCGCACTGGTTCGCCATCGACCCGGCGGGGAGGACGGGGTACGCCACCAACAAGGAAGCGCCGTTCGTGTCGGTCGTCGACCTTGAACGGGGCGTCCTCACCTCGAAGGTCGAGGTACCCGGCAGCGAGGGACTCGCCGTCTCCGCCGACGGCACGCACGTCTTCGTCGCCGCGCCCTACGGCAACTTCTCCGGCACCGCCGAGCAGCGGCCGGCCACGGGAATCCGGGTCATCGACGCCCGGACGGCGTCCGTCGTCGACACCCTGCCCACGGAGGACGTCGTCCTGCCGGTGCACCTGACGCCGACGGGGAAGCTGCTCGCGGGCGAAGTGCGCATGGCACCCGATCCGGTGTTCCGACTCGGCCGCAACGCGCCGGGCCGCCTCAGGGTGTTCGACGCCGACACCCGCAAGCAGTCGGGTGAGATCGAGGTCGGGCTCTTCCCGCTGACCATCACCTCGTCTCCCGACGGCCGACTCGCCTACGTGGCCTGCGTCGTCTCTTCCACCGTCGACATCGTCGACCTGGAGACACTGGAACGCCTGGCCCGGCTGGACATCGCCAAGCTCGGCGAGCCCGGCGCGCACGGCCTGGCGTATCTCCCACGCCCGGCCTGATCGCAGCCCACCGGGCCGGACGAGTACGTCCAGTCCGGTCCCGTACTTCGCGGGTCGCTCCGGCTGACGAGTCGGGCCGGAGTGCGGTGCGGGGATTGCTTCCGGTCCGTTCCTCCGGGCCTCTCGCCGAGCCCGCCCTGCGTCTCCCGACGCAACGGGCTCTCGTCTTCGGGGTCGGACGTCGGGATCGGCTACTCGGCTTGGCCTGGCAAGGGCGGTGGCGCACGCCGGGGCAGGTCAGGGCGTCTGTGGCCACTCGTGACCGTGTTGCCGGGCCGCGCGCATGACCTTCTCGCTGCTGCCCGCCGACGGGCCCCTACCGGAGATCCCGGGACTGCGCTCCGTCCCGCTGGACACCGATTGCCCCACCCTCGCCGGTCGCTCGGAAGATCTCCGGGCGGCCCGCGCGTTTTCGCGGTTCGCCGTCCGGGCGGTGACACGTTCGGGTGAAGCAGCCCTCCTGCATTCTTCCGAACCCCCGGCTCCGGTAGGAGCCTTGACCCTTCGCCCCGCCACCGCGGAGGCACAGCCGGTGTCGTGCACCGGGCGCTCGACGCCGTCGGCGATGCGGGCGAAAGCCCCGAACGGAATCAGCCCTCTCAGAGGCCGAGTACGTCCGGGTGCTCGGCCAGCTGTCGGAGGTGGGCGCCCGGGTCGGGCACCAGGCCGCGGCGGGCGAGGTCGAGCAGGCCGATGACGCCCGTCACCTCACAGGCCAGGGTGCCGTCCGCGCGGCGGATGTCCTGGCGCAGCCGGAAGGTCTTGCCCTCGCCCCACTCGAAGACGCAGGAGACGTCGACCTCGTCCCCGCCCTGGAGTTCGCGCCGGAACCTGAGCGTGCACTCCAGCTGGGCCGGGCCCACGCCCCCCGCCAGCAGCTTGTCGCCCGGGATACCGGCCGCCCGCAGGACCTCCCACAGGGCGTGCTCGCAGTACTGGAGGTAGACCGCCTGGTTGAGGTGGCCGCGGGTGTCGAGTTCGTACTCGCGGACCGTGACACGGACGGTGAAGGGCGAAGAGGAGGGGGAAGGTGCGGCGGGGTCGTGGAGCGGCACGGCCGGGTCCCTTTCGTCGTCGGCTGTCAGCTGGTCGTAGTGCTGTGGTGCGGGCTGTACGGGGACCAGCACCATTGGCGCCAGTACCCCTCCGAGACCCCCAGCCAGGTGCGCAGGTCCTCGGCGCTGTCCAGGAAGTCGTGCATGCTCATCAAGAGCCAACTGTGCACTGCCTGGCTGTCCCGGCAGTCCCCGCAGTGGCCGGAAGTGCAGCAGAACTGCACGGTCTCCAGGTCGGCGCCCCACGCGTTGAAGCCGGGCAGCACCGGGTTGCCGTTCCCCATGCGCTCCGCGTGGGCCTTGTGGTCGACGCTGATGCTCGGGCAGACGTCGTAACCGAAGCTCTTGCCGTGCGAGCGGCCCGTGATCAGCGTCTCGATGTAGTGCGGGTCATTGACGACGACCTGCGGGAACAGGTCCTTGACGCGCAGGGCCTCGTCCAGGAGCCGACGGCCTTCCAGGGCGCCGAGCGGGTGGTCGGAGCCGTACTCGCTGTAGAAGTTGAAGCTGACCAGGTTGCCGTTGTCGGCCATCTTGCGGACGGTGTCCTCGATGTAGCGGATGCCGGGCTCGGTCAGCGCGAACACGAAGGTGGCCCGCGGGTCGCCCCGGTAGTTGTCCAGGGCGGTGTCGATCAGGCCCGAGAAGCGACGGCCGTTGGGGTGGATGGCGCGGAGCTGGTCGTCGAGGGGGCCGCCGCCGAAGACGGAAATGGCCACCGCCACGTCCTCGAAGCCGTCCTTGGGCAGGGCGAGGAGCCCGTTGGTGGAGATGGTGACGTAATCGAGCAGCTCCACGAACGGGCGGATCTTGTCGGGGACGAGGGTGGGCTCACCGCCGATGAGGAGGGCCGAGGTGACCCCGTCGGTCTTGAGGCGTTCGACGAAGTTCCGTACTTTGGCGAGATCCCGTTGGTCGGTGACGGCCGAGTCGAAGTCGTGGGCGAAGAACCAGCATCCGTCGCAGCGGATGTTGCAGGCACCGGTGAGGTGCACCTCGGTGTTGCGGACGGTGCGCCCGAAGCGGCGTAACGCGTCCAACCGGGCGCCCAGTTCCGGTTCCGCCGAAATCAGCTCGGTGACGCGCGCTCGGATCTCCTCCCGGGTGCGTGGGCGGCGTGGGCTCAGGGTGAGGTCGATCGGCTGGGCTGACATGCTGCTTCGGCTCCTGACGTGGGTGGGGAGGTGCTCAGGTGTCGATCGGTCGCCCGGGCGGTGTCAGGAGGGCAGGGCCAGGCCCATCTTCCTGACCTTCGCGCCGCCGCGAACCTCCCAGTCGTGCCGCGCCTGTTCGTTCGTACGGGTCCGCAGGCCCCAGCCGACCGCGATCTCGGCCTTCTTCGAGCCCGGGCTGCCGAAGACGTCCAGGGAGTGCGGCCACAGACGGTCCACCGCCGCCTGGACCTGCTTCTTTCCGTCGCGGTCCTTGACCAGGCCGCGCACGATCCGCGCGCCGTGCGCGATGTGCACCCGCTCGTCCTGGATGACGGTTCGGAAGGAGTCGGCCCACGGCCGGTAGCTGCTGACCGACATCTCCTTCAGCAGTTCCATCACCGCGTCCTCGATGAGCCAGGACACCACGCCGCGCTCGGCCCACGTCGTGCTGTTGTGGAAGTCGGCCGTAAGGAACAGCTTGCGGCGCTCTTCCAGGGACTGCCGGGACATCTGCGAGGTGTCCACACCGAGGTCGTTCAGGACGGCGCTGGCCACCTTGAAGTGGTTGATCTCCTCGGCCGCACGCTCGCAGCAGACCTGCCGCTCCTCGGCGTCGGGCGCGAGAGGGTAGAAGACCCGGATGTAGTCGTCGGCTCCGGACAGCTCGCCCTCGGCGTGGATGAGCATCTGGCGCGTGGCCATGGACTGGTATTCCTCGGGCATGTCGTGGAATTCCTCGGGAGTGCGGACCACGATCACTTCGTCCTCTGCCGGCACCTTGGCCACCTCTCTTTTCGTGGGGTGTGTACGGGGCACAGGTGTGCGCGCGGCAACGCGCACGGGATTACCGGCAGGTACGACCGCCGGGCGGCTTCACCCTGTCATCGCCGTGCACGGCCCGTCTTGCAGAAAACGGCCACAACCGAGCGGTACCTCTCCTGCCGCTCGGGCAGGCAGGAGAACGCTGGTCACCTCGCCGGGGACCCGGTCCACCCGGCCGCCTCCGGCGAGCGCCGCGGCGGCCGCACGGTGGCCGAGGAACTCGGCCGGGGTCAGCCCGGTCATGGCCTTGAATTCCCGCTGGAAATGCGGCTGGTCGTGGAATCCGCAGGCAAGCGCGGTCGCGCTGGCCGGGTGCCCCCGGGTCAGCAGCGCCAGGCCGCGGCGCAGGCGGGCCACCCGGGCGACGGCCTTCGGCGACAGGCCGATCTGCTCCTGGAACCGGCGCCGTAACTGGCGTTCGCTCCAGCCGACCTCGGCGGCGACTCTGGCCACGGGCAAGGGCACGGTGCGTGGCCCGGCCGCGAGCAGCTCCCAGGCCCGCAGCACCTGCGGGTTCAACTCCGGACCGGTCACGCGGCCGCCGATCAGGCGGGAGGGGCCGACCAGCAGGGAGGTCAGCAGGCGGTCCAGGAGGGCGAACCGCTCGGCCCATCCGGGGGCGGTGGCGAGGGCGTCGGCCAGGTTCCGGGCACGCCGGCCGCCGAGTACGGCGTCCAGGTCGGCCACCGAGTCGGTGAAGTCGCCCATGTCGACGGCCAGCAGCCGGTGGGCGGCCCAGGGAGTGAGGAGGACCTGCACCCCGTACGCGCGCCCGTCGTGCTCGCCGAGTACGGCGCGGGTGTGCGGGCCCGCGAACAGGGAGGTGAGAGAGCGTGGCGCCCGGCCGTCAGCGCCCGCGGGGTCGCTGACGCGCACCGGGGGGCCGAGCCCCACGAGCAGGGTCACCAGCCCACCGGGCAGCTCCAGCCTGCGGTGGGTCCGGCCCAGGTCGATGCGGTAGCCCCGGTAGCCCCGCACCCCCGGGCGCAATCGCTCGTGCGGCCGTCCCCGGGCGATCTCCCAGCCGCCCGACGGACACGCCCACACCCGCATGCCGCCCCAGTCCGCCACGTCGGCACCCCCGGCGCAATCCAAGCGTGACCAACCGGACGCGACCAGCACGGAACCGGCCAGTCCGGGGCGGGACGGGGTAAACCACCGGCGAGCCGCCGTCGATGAAGCGGTGGTGCCGGGCGGCTGTACGGGGGTTACGCAACGCGCGTGTCGGCGAGGGTGCAGCGTTCACAGAGGCGTCCGCCGAGCAGGAGGCCCGCGAAGCCACAGCGATACAGAAGAATTCTCGGGCGATGCCGGCGCAGTCCCGGCAGATCGGTGTGCTGCCGCCGTCACCCCCGGGAGCAGCCGATCGGTGCTGCAACAGGGGCAGCGGCCGCGGATGCGCATCGCCCGTTCGTAGAGCAGGTCCGGCAGATCGGGCCATCCGACCACTCGGCGGACTTCGAGGCTCGACGGCCGCAGCGTGCGCAGTCGCGGATCACCCACCGCTCGTACTCCTCCGGGGTTACGGCTCACCCCTCAGGCGTCAGGCGGACGCGCGTGGGTTCGCCGAGCGGCCAAGTTGATCGGGGCTCTTCGCCGGCGGCTCGGCGGGCCGGGAGGTTCTTGGCCGCGGTGGTGATCAGGTCGCTGGGTGTGCTGTCGAGGACGTCGCAGAGGATTGCACAGCACCGGCAGGAGAGCCGGTCCGGGATGCCGGAGACCAGACGGTGGGCTTGGTAGGAGGACAGCCTGACGCGTTCGGTCAGGCGCGGCATGAGCTCGGCAACGGTGAACATGCCGCGGACGGCCGCAGCCCGCCCAGGCGGCACCGGAAGCTGACCTGGCGTGGCATCAGGAAGTCCTTCCAGTCAGAGCGGCCTCGCTGGTGGCGCCCAGGACGCGTCGCAGTGAGCGGGTAGGAAGTCGGAGGAGAGGCAGGTGTAGAAGGCTCACGGGCTCCTGCGCCGCCTGCTCCGCGCCAGCGAGGGATGCGATCCGGAGCTGATGGCCGACACCATCGGCTCCCAGAGCATCAAGACCTCCACCCCCGGTCTCCGCCACCCAGGGCGTGCACGTCGGAAAGAAGATCGCCGGCCGGAAGCGGAACATCGTCACCAACACGATCGGACTCCTACTCACGGTCCTGGTCACCGCAGCCAGCGTCCAGGACAGCACCGCAAACCAGCACCTGCTGACCACAGTCGCCGCAGACCACCCCACCGACGCAAGACCTGGGCCGCCTTGGACGACGAGACCGCCGTCGTCGAGCAGGCCGCCTCCCTCGGCATCGACGTCGAGGACCGTCCGAGGTGACCCACGACCAGCGGATGCGTGGTCCCGCCCCGCCACTGGGTCGTCGGTCGAAGTTTCGGCTGCCCGATCGGGGGCGTCGCGTTCTACGAGAGCGTGACAGGCTTCACCTTCACCTTGGCCGGTTGGCAGGGCTTGTCCGTACTGACCGTCTCCCGACGGGCATTGGGGAAAGCGTCGAACGGCGGCCGGGCCGTCAAGCGCAACACCGGCACCCGGGAGCACGATGCGGCCCGACAGCCCCGGCACGCTGGTCGGCGAAGATCAACATCACACCCCTGGACGGCCGCATGTGCGGTCCTGGAAGGAGCACTCGATGAAGGCATCACTGATGGCGTACCTGGACAGCTACGAGGCTGGATAGGTCAGCCGGGAAGAGATGATCAGCACGGTCGCGGCCTGGCCGTTCGAGGAACACGACTTCGACGCCGCCCACACCCTGCCCGACCACCAGGACAACACCACTGACGTCGTGGCAGGAGCGCTGCTCGATGGCCAGATCACTGAGGAGGACTACGAGGAAATCTTTCGGCGCCGGCAGTCCCTCTGACCACGGACAAGGGGGGAGACCCGAAATGGTCGTGCTGCGCGCGGAGTACCGCGCCCTCTATGGCACTTGCAGGAACGCTTCACCACTGGGGACCTGGCGACTGGCCCGGCCGACACCTACGGCCAGCACCACCGCAACGGAGCCTGGACGGTGGAGCGGGCGCGGCTTGCACCTTGAAATCCTGGACGAGGTGAAGGCCGCCCGCTCCGGCCTTCCGCGCGACGGCAAAGCAAACCAGGTGTGTCCATCCACGAAGACCGAGACATGGTCCTGTTGAGCCCGGTCTGCGAAGATCAACATTCGACCACAAGATGGCCGCACCGCGTCTTGGAAGGAGCACTCGATGACAGCATCGCTGCGCGCATACCTGAACAGCTACGCGGCCGGGGAGGTCAGCCGGGAAGAGATGATCAGCACGGTCGCGGCCTGGCCGTTCGAGGAGCGCGACTTCGACCCCGCCCACACCCTGCCCGACCACCAAGACAACACGACTGACGTTGTGGGACACGCGATGCTCCTCGACAAGATCACCGAGGAGGACTATGAGGAGATCTTCCGCCGCCGGCAGTCCCTCTGACCGAACGGACAAGGGAGAGACCACAACGTGGACGTGCTACGCGCGGAGTACCGCGCCCTCTACCGGCACTTGCAGGAACGACCACCACTGGGGACCTTGCGACCGGGCCGGCCGACACCTACGGCCAGCACCACCGCAACAGAACCTGGACGGTGGAGCGGCGGCGGCTGCACAAGGAGATCCTGGAAGGACGCCACACCGGACGCTCGCCGCGGAGGGCTTCACCCACGTCCTCGCCAAGACCGAGGACCTCGCGCCCGCCGACACCCTGCCCGAGATCCGCCTCGCCGTCATCACCGACCCGGACCGGCGCCACGCCTCCTACTGGGCTACCCCCGCCGAGTCCTTCGACCACCTGCTCGCCATCTGGAACCGCGACGAGGACATGACCGCCGAGCCGGTCGAGTTCACCGACCCCCTGCTCATCGCTGAGACGCGAGCCCGGATCGCCGACACGCAGCGGAACAATGAGCGCCCCTCGACTGTGATGGTCGGCTCAGCCGAGAACGGCCAGTGGGTTAACTGGAACCTCCCCGCCGTCCCGCGTCCGCCGGTTCCCCAGCACCCCCGATTCTGAGAAGGCTGTTGCCGCGTCCGCTCGGTCCCTGCGAGGGAGATCGCATCTCCCCGCTGGCCCGACCGGGCAACCAACGCACACAGCTGGCCCGTTCCCAGCGTCGGCGCACCTTTCGACGACCCAAGACAGGAAATACCCATGTCCCAACAGTCAGACCCCTACGAGCACACCCCGACCGCCATGGTCTTCGACGTCTTCACCGAGGTCTCCAACGAGCTGGTCGGCCTGCTGACACACAGGTCCGACGCCGCAACAGATCCGGCCGAGCGCGAGTTGTGGTGGCAGCGCGTCCTTGGCGTCCGTGACGCCCGCCGGGCTGCGGACCCGCAGAACCGCCCTGCGCTCCTGGAACACATCACCGACTGGAAGCTGGAGATCGAGCAGCTGAAGGCGGCCCGGTGACCGACCCCAGCGCCTACTTCCTCACCGAGACACAGTTAAGGGACCGCTTCGAGGAACGCGTCAGAGAGTTCGTCTTCGACGGCTTCGAGCCTCAGGAGACCCCGGCCCTGGTCCTGCTTGGCGGACAGCCCGCGGCTGGGAAGAGCCAAGCGATGGCCGCCACTGTCCGACGGCACGGTGGCACGCTCGTCCCCCTCACCGGTGACGAACTGCGCCCGCTCCACCCCCGCTACCAGGAGCTCCTCGCCGAGGACGCGCAGACCCGCGAGACGGCCACAGCCCAGTTCTCCGGGGCGATGGTCCGAATGAGTATCGAGCACGCCCTCGACGACGGCTACGGCCTGCTGCTGGAAGGGGTCTTCCGGGACCCGAGGATGACGATTGGGACCGCCGAGCGATTCGCCGCAGTGGGCCGCCCCGTAGGGGTCGTCGCGCTCGCCGTACGTGAGGAACGCAGTCGGCTCGACGCCCTCGACCGCTTCCTCGAGGGTGGCCGCTGGACTCCACCTGAGCTCCAGGACTTGGCCTACGGAAAGGTGCCGGAGACCGTCGCGGCCGCCGAGCAGAGTCCGGCCGTAACCTCGGTCGTCATCACCAACCGTTCTGCCGCCAACCTCTACAGCAGCAAACGCGGCCCCGATGGCCTGTGGCCGGAAGGCCCCGGGGCCGTCCCGGTGCTGGAGAGCGAACGCGCGAAGCCGATGCCAGTGGACGAGGCTGTCTCGTGGCTCGAGAAGTACCGCACGGTCCTGGTCGAGATGGCCGCCCGGGGCGAGACCACCGACAAGAGCCGCCCCGTACTGCGACGACTCTCCCAGGATGCCGAAACCGTCGCTGCTATGGCCTCACCCGACCCGAGTGGCTCCGTCCGTCAGCAGTACGAGGCGACCAAGCCTCTGCTGAGCCTTCTCATCGAGAACTCTGTGGCGACGGGCCCCACCCCGCTCGCACTCTTCCTCGACCTTCCTGCCACCCCGCAGGGCAGGGACGAGAGTCGGAGACGCGACCAGCTCACCCCAGCCACCAGAGCCGCCGAGGACAAGCTCCGCAGTAGGTTCGCGGCGGCCCGCCAGCACCACGGCACCGGCCCCGCACCGGAAGCCTCCCGCCGGCCGAACGCGAGCGCGGCCCGGGCGCGCTCCACCACCACCCGCGGTCGTCCCGCGCCCTCCGCTGGCACCGGAAGCACTCCCGGCCGGGAGGCCCCGCAGCCGCCCGCTCCTGAACGACGCAGGGGCCGAAACCTGTAGGCCCTGCTTCGCCCCCTCCCCATGGGCAGCCGTAACACTTCACTCCTACATCATCTTCTGATTGCTGGAACGCAACCAGCACTGACCAACCACAAGGAAGCACACCATGCAGTCACTGCGGACCTACCTGGCCAGCTACGCGGCCGGAGACATCGACCGGGCCGTATAGCCGCGTTCTATCTGGCCGAATAGACCACCGACCCGGGCCGGGCCGCCCCGGCCCGGACGACAAGGAGATCCAGGGGTACCTACGAGACCGACCTCGCGGCCGCGAAGCGCTCGCGCATGGCGTGGGGCTGTACGTGCGGGGCCGACAACCCGGCGACGTACGACGTCTGCCACGACTGCGGCCGCCCGTCGTGGTCCTGCGCGGCCTGCGGCAACGTCAAACCCTCCGCCCCCAGCGACTGCGACAGGTGCGGCGGCACGATGCCCGCCGAGCTGCTGGGCGACCGCGAGGAGGGGTTCGAGATGGCCTACGAGGAGTGGATCGCCACCCAGGTCGGCCCCCGCCTCGTCGGTGGCCGGTACGACCACGGCCACGCCGGGAGCACCTACGAGGTCCTCGCGATCGAGCGCGACCCGCGCCCGCCCGGTGTCTGGTGGCTTTATCGAGCAGTAGTGAAGCCACTTGAGTTCCAGGACCATCGCCGAGGAGTTCGCGCTCGAACAGCCGCTGCTGATGCCGCTTCCCGACGAGCCATGCGAGATCGGGCGGCTCTTCACCCGGCGGGTCGACCGCTACGGCCAGATCCCGGTCCGCACGAACCGCTTCTCGGTCCCCATCCGGCTGATCGGCAACGGGTCAGAGTCATCCTTCACGCCTCTCAGCTGGTGGTTTACGACCAGAACGTGAAAGTCGCCCGGCACGAACGCCTGATCGCCAAAGGAGCGGTCCGCCTGGAGCTGGACCACTACCTGGAGGTCCTCGTCCGCAAACCCGGCGCCTTCCCCGGCTCCACCGCCCTCGAACCGGCCCGCTCAGCAGGCACGTTCACCCCGGTCCATGACGCCTGGTGGACGTAGGTCATGAAGATCCATGGCGAGCGAGACGGCACCCGCGCGCTGATCGAGGTCCTGCTGCTCGGGAGGAACATGCCGCACGAGCACGTCGTCGCCGGCCTGGCCGCGGCCCTTCGAGCCGGGGCCATGACCGCAGACGCGGTCGCGCTGGAAGCCGCAAAGCCGCTCAGGCCGAGACCGAGCCCGCACAGGATCCCCGCGGGCCCGGCCAGCCGTCGGCGACAGTGACGTCCCTGCACGAGTGGCGGCTCGCGCACCTTCCACCCGACACCAGGCCGCTGCCCTCGGTGACCCACTACGACCAGTTGCTCCGACACCGCCGGGCAAGCGGCGGTGACCACCGGGAGGAAGGAGCACGATGACCCTCCCCCGCCAGCGAGGCGTGACCGAGCAGGCCGCCGACGCCGCCATCGACTCCGCCTGCCGCCTGCTGCGGCTGCCGTCGATCCGCAACGAGTTCTCCGACATCGCCGACCGAGCGATGAAGGACCAGATGACCTACCGCGGCTTCCTCGGCGAACTGCTGATGGCCGAGTGCGACGACCGGGCTCGCCGCCGCTCGGAACGGCGGATCAAGGCGGCGAACTACGGCCGCGTCGACCTCCTCTGCATCGACGAACTCGGCTATATCGAACTCGACCGTCACGGCGCCGAACTCCTGTTCCGGGTTGTGACCGAACGCGAGGAGAAGAACAGCGTCGCCATCGCCTCCAACGAGTCATTCGGAATAGCGCACATGTTCCGGCGAACCCGTGCCAGGTGCTGCCGAAACTTCACGGGTTCGATGGTGTCGAGGGGGCTGCCCAGTCGCCTCGATGTTCGCGCCACGCGGTCCTGAGGGCTTCGAGCTCGGTTCGGGGGAAGTGCTCACCCCACTTGCCGCGGTATGCGCTCTCGCCGTACTCCCTCACGACCTCGTCGAAGCAGCGGATCACTGCTCGGGCAACGACGTCGATGTTCTGCTGGGTGGACCATATCTCGGTCACCGTGTTGTCGTGGTCTCTGCCGTTGGCCAGCTCCAGCAGGCGGATCCACACGTTGGTGCCTTCACGGTAGAAGATCCATCGGAAAGCGGTGGGCTCGGCCTCGAACTGCGCTCGACATTCGGTCTGGCCGACGATCAGACGTGTTGCTGCCGTCAAGAGATCTTCGGGGGCAGTGGTGATGCAGTCCGGGTCGCACATGTACGTCGCGCATCCTCCGTCTGAGGCATCAAGCACCATGTGCGGGTATCCCTTTTCGTGGGCCGATCTATGGCAGTCAGGGCAGTCGATGGCGCTGGGACACCCGCCGACGATCGCGCCCGGCCACTGCCTTTCGGCCCATTCCCACGATGGGATCGTGCGTGTGCATTCGCAGTAGGTTTCGACGCATGTGTTTGTTTCGGGGGCAGCGGGTTCGAGCCTGCTGCGTGGCCGCTCGTACACCTTGGCCTCGGTGTGTCTCCTGTACGCCCGTATCGCGAGGGCCGCGAGTAGCGGGAAGGCCACCACACTGGCGAACGCGGCCACGACCACCTAGGTCAACTCCGGGGCCGACCCAAATGGCAAAGCCCAAGACGATCACACCCCCTAGAACACGAAGACTCTTCTGACCCCATCTTCTGCGGGACGTCCGCCGTAGCATCGTGAGTCTCCTCAGCAGCCACTCATCGAGCCCACTCGACCCGACCCCGGCCTCGGGGAACATCGGTAGAGCGGTTCGGTGAGAACGATCATGTGATCTGACCTGTCGATAGCGTCACAGGTAGGCGTCACGCGGTGACGCCTACTGAACGCGAACGCCTCCGCCACGCCCTCGTGCGGCACCGCGGCGAGCAGTAACGGCTGTCCGAGCGCTTCCGGGTGTGGTGTCGCTGGCGTACCAGGTGTCTCCGCACTCCGGGCAGCGGAACCGGGGCCATGGGTGCCTGCGGCCCTCGATCAGGGCCCGGTATGCCTCGCCGCCGGCGTCGATCGCCGCCCAGCGGGCCCGGGTCACCCGCCAGGCCCTCGTACGACAGGCCGCCCCGCAGTACCGGCGCGACCGCCTGCTGCCCTCGGGCAGCTCCATGCCGCACTGGCCGCACCGCCGGATGTTCCTCCTGGCCATACCTCCGGGGTCCTCCCATCCGATGGTGCAGGCCAGCCAGGGCCAGTCAGGCGTCTGTGTCGTGGGCCTGTGCGAGCAGCTGGGCCACCACGTCGTCGGAGCGGTCCTGAGCCGGACGGGCCAGGTCGTCCAGCACGGTGTCGCCGCCGAGGACCTGCGCGGTGAGCCGTTCCATCAGCTCCGGGTCGGTGCCGCTGCCGGGCCCGGTAATGCGGGCGCGGACCGGGCGGCGGGGGCCGATGACCTGCACGTCATCCGGCATGGCGTCGTCCTCGGCCTCGGCGAGCGCCCGATACAGCGAGGCGACCGAGGGGTGGCGCCCAGCGTTCTTGCCCGCAGTCCCCGACTATGGCGGGGCCGTATCTCGTCGTTCGCAGCCATCTCTCTCCTGGTCCCCTTTCCCGAGGGGACCAGGCAGCGGTCAGGGTATCGGCCGGGGCGCCAGGCCCGGGCCGCTCAGCCGTGCGGGGCCGACCAGCACCCGTGGCCCACGCCCCCAGGCCGCCGCTGGGGCTTGCTCGCGGGTTCGGCGGCGGCCTTCGGGGATCTGAGTGAAGGGTCAGCTGCGGCGGCGCTTGACGATCAGCGTGCCCGCGAGGCCGAGGCCCGCGGCGACGACGGCGCCGAGTGCCAGCCACTGCCAAGGCAGGCCCGCTTCCTCAGACGCAGCTTCCGCCGGGGCCGCAGCGGTCTGCCCGGTGCTGGCGGTCGGGGTGGGCGTGTTCGTGGGGGCCGGGGCCAGGGGGTCGACGTCAGGGGCCCCCGGGTTGCCCGCCTTTTCGAGCAGGACCATGCGCGGGCGGACCGCCCCGTAGCCGATCCGGTCGTTGCGCTTGGAGCCGTCGACGGGGCCGCCGGCAGTCTCGATGAGGACGCGGGCGACTTGATTTGCGGTCCAGTCGGGGTGAGCCGACCATACGAGCGCGGCGGAGGCGGAGGCCAGAGCAGTCGCGTACGAGGTGCCTCCGTCAGCCACGCACCAACGGGTGTTCTCCTTGCAGCGGACCCGGGCCTTGCTGCCGTATGCGGACAGGTCCGTCTCCGGCCCGTAGGAGCTGAGCTTCAGCGGCATGGCCTTCTCGTCAATGGCTCCTACGCCGATGACTCCCGGCAGCATGGCGAGCAGGTTGCCCGCGTTGTTGCCCTCCCCCTCATTTCCCATGGCAGCGAAGACCAGTACGCCCTTGCTCTGAGCGTACTGGACAGCCGACTTGAGCTTTTCGAAAGCGTAGTGGTCGCCCCAGCTCAAGTTGATGATCTTGGCCCCGTGGTCGGCCGCGTACCGGATCCCCTGGGCACCTTCGCCGCCTGCGGCAAAGGCCAGGGGCATGCCGATGCTGGTGCGGACGGGCATGACCTTGGCGCCGGGAGCCAGACCCTTGGGGCCGCCTCCTGAGCCGTCGCCGACGATCGCCGCGGTCATGGTGGTCCCGTGCCCGGCGACATCGTCGTGCGGCGAGTACTTCTTGTCCGGCTGCTCGACCGGCGGCTCTATGACCGACACGCCTGGAAGGACGGACTCGCTCCGCACGCCCGGGACCTCCTTGAAGCCGCTGTCGACGACGGCCACCGTGATGCCGCTGCCGTCTGCCACCTTCCACAGCTCTTCGGCTTTCATGACCTTGAGGTAGTCCGGCGGGTCGCTGTCGGCTGCCGCCGGCATCACCGTGCCGACGCCGACCGCCCACGCCACGACTACGACGCCCACCGCCCTCCACCACGAACCTCGACGTATGGTGCCTTGCATCTCTGCCCCCTTGATGTACGTGCGCTGCGATCTCGCGCAGACCCACCTCATCACACGGCACTCCGACCGCGGGCACCCTACCCGTCCCCGAGGCCATGCAAGTCACCTTCACCCTCCGCTCTGAGCCGGGGCGGGCGCGGTGGCCCCGGCTGGCACAGGGCGCTTGTTCGAGGGGACGCCGGACCTTCCGGACGTGGCCGCGTACTGGCCACAGGGTCGTGGACTCAGCGACCCTCAGAGCAACACACGGGATGTCGCACACTCGATCGCGAGGGAGACCCGGGCTACCGATGGCCAGCCCGCGGGCTGGCCGGGCCCCCCGACGCAGACAGGGAGGTCGAGCCGGGCCCCGGTCACACCCGGGGCTCATCCTCGGGAGGAATAGTGCTGAGCAGCCCCGGCTAGGGCACCAGCACGCCCCGGCCCGCCCACGGGCAGTGCGCGCCGCTGTGGGACACGGGATGGCGGTGGGCGGGCACCCTGAGGCTGTAATCGTGTCCGGCCTGCCCGCCCGTCGCCGACGGCCGGCACATGAGGCCCTCGGGCGGCCGGAGCGTGGAGAAGAAGACCCCTACCCGTGTGGCCGAAGCTCGGGCGTACGGGGTGACTTGGCGTCAGGTCCGGGTCTACCGCCTCGGATATCGCACATTATCCGAGGCGATCCGCGCCCGGCCATCGATGCCACTCCATCGTGTGTAGAATTTTGACCAGGTTCTACAGGTTCTAGATGGACACATTGCGCTTCGGCATGCTCGGTAGATGCAAAACAAGGAGAACCAGGGGAGAATTCACCGGGAGGCTTCATGAAGATCACTATCGAAGGCGCCTCTCCGGAGTTCGAGCGCAAGTTCCTCGCGCTCGTCGCCGACCACCGCCACGAGCTGACCCTCACGGTCGGCACCGAGTGGACACCCGACCGGGCTGTGTCGTACCTGACCTCCCTGCCGGCCAACGCGCTGCGGTTCGCCCGGCTCGTCGTGGAGGCCGACGGGACGAGGGGCGCCGATCAGCTGCGCGAAGAGTTCCACGGCGAGCTCCGCGGCCCGACCATCGCCCTGTCCCGGGCCGTATCGCGCGGCGTCCGCAGGGGCTGGTGGCCCGAGGGCACCGCGGCCCCCATCACGCCCCAGTACGACCCCGACCACCCCAGCTGGCAGAAGGCCATCGCCTACCGGATGGTCAGCGAGAACGTGCCCGTCTTTCGGGAGGCCTTTGCGGCCGTCGACGGCCGGACCCTACCGGCATGACAGAAGGGACCCACCCGATGAACTCGTTGCGCGCCTACCTGGCCAAGTACGCGGCCGGACAGGTTAACCGAGAGGAGATGCTCGACACCGTCGCGGCCTGGCCGTTCGAGGAGACCGTGTTCCACCCCACGCACACCCTGCCCACTCACCAGGACAACACCACCGACGTCCTGGCGGCGGCCGTGCTCAACGACCAGATTTCCGAGGCGGACTACGAGGAGATCCTGCGTCGGCGGAAGCGCTGAGACGTCGGATCACAGGGGGAAAGCACCGAGCGTGGAAGCACTGAACGACCGGTATCGGGTTGTCTATCGGCACCTGCAGGATCGCTTCACCAGGGGGGACCTGGCCACCGGCCCGGACGACACCTACGGGCGGCACCGCAAGGACGGCGCCTGGACGATTGAGCGCATGCGCCTGCACCAGGCGATCCTCGACGAGGCGAAGGCGGCGTGCGCCGGTCTGCCGCGCGGCGGCAAAGCAGTGCTACTGACCTCGGGGCCGCCCGGCGCTGGCAAGGGCGAGGCACAGGGTCTTCTCCGTGCCCGCCAGGGCGACGGCACCGAACTCGGGCAGGCCCTGTCCGAGGCCCACGGGGTGGGACCCGAGGAGTACGTCGTCCTGGACCCCGACCGCTTCAAGGAAGCCCTCTTCCGGCACGGCGGTACCCCCACGCTCGCGCCCGAGGCGTATGTCCTGCCGGGCGGACTCCGGCTGGCGCCGGCCGAGTTGGCACCGCTGGTGCATCGGGAAAGCGCCTACCTGCGCGACACCTTCGAGGACTGGGCCCGGTCGGAGAACCTCAACCTGCTCTACGACGGCGTCATGGCGGACTATGACTGGACGGCGACCATGCTCGGCGATCTGGCACGCAAGGGGTACGCCGACCGTGTCGTGCTGAGCGTCGAAGTGCCCATGCAGACGTCGCTGGAGCAGAACGCGCTGCGGTGGCAGAAGGGACGACTCCGCTTCGACGCGGGAGCCGACTCCTACGGCGGCCGCATGGCCCCCGAGTACCTCATCCGCGCCCTCTACCCGCAGCAGGCGGCGGACGCCTCGTTCTCCGCCGCCCGCGCCAACGCAGACCGGCTCTACGCCGAGGGCGCCATCACCGGCCTCATCAAGGTCGACCGCGGGGCCTGGTCCGAAGAACCCGCCCCGAGTCCGCTCGCCCCCGTCATGCGCCACAAGAGCGTCGAGGGCGACATGCGCGTGAGTGCCACCGCCGCCCCGACGCCGGGACGGCCCTCCAGCGCGGCGGCCCGGTCCAGGTCGACGACGGTCCGCAAGACCCCGGGCAGCCCGGCCCGCCCTGCCACCCCCAAAGCCGCCGATCAGCCGCCGCACCTGCGCCAGATAGGTCCGAAACCTGGTCGGACGCGCTGAAGTACAGGCTCCGTGCTGGCCTCGGAACCTTGCCCTACCCTCCGTTTGAAGCCTGTTCGACTGCTTCTGCACGTCGGGCCGCCGACCCGGACCTCGGGCGGCAGGGGCTTGGGCCTCAGCCGCCGGCCGGGGCGGCGCCAGCACTCACGACCGGCCCCAACCTCGACGTTCCCCGTCACCGCCGCCATGAACGCCGCACGCGCTCGTGCGGCGTTCATGGCGGCGGTGTCGCGTGCAGTGTTCGGCCTCGGGGATCAGCGGAACAGCCGTTAGCGCTAAGGGACGATCTTGCCGCCTACCACAGTGATCGCCTGTGGGGCCGGGTTTCGGCGGGAGATCGTATGAGCGGGTCGGTCGGGGGCTACCGTCCGCCGCGTGCCGGTGGAGTTTCTGACTGATGAGCAGGCCGAGGCGTACGGACGGTTCGTTGAGGAGCCGACGCGCCCGGAGATGGAGCGGAGCCTTCTACCTCGATGACGTGGACCGGAGACTGATCGGGAATCGGCGGGGTGATCACAACCGGCTGGGCTTCGCGCTGCAGATGTGCACCGTCCGGTACCTGGGGCTCTTCCTGGAGGACCCGCTGGACGTGCCGTGGCCGGTGGTTGCGTACGTGGCCGAGCACCTGGGCGTCGAGGACCCCTCGGTGGTGAAGCGATACACCGAGCGGCAGATGACGGCGTACGAGCACGCCTGGGAGATCCGGGACGCCTACGGCTACCACCAGTTCGAGGATGCGGAGTGGGGCCGGAAGTTCCGTACGTTCCTGCACGGGCGGGCGTGGACGCACGCCGAGGGGCCGGTGGCGTTGTTCAACCAGGCGGTCGGCTGGCTGCGGCGTCACCGGGTGCTGCTGCCGGGCGTCTCGGTGTTGGCCCGGCAGGTCGCCGAGGTGCGGAAGGTCGCGGAGATGCGGCTGCACGCGACCGTGGCGAACGCGACCCGGCGGGCGGACGGCGCGCTGCCCGGGGACCTGGTTGCGCTGCTCGAAGTGCCGGAGGGGCGGCGGGTGTCGGAGCTGGAGCGGCTGCGCCGGCCGCCGACGCGCACGACCGGCACCAGCATGGCCAAGGCCCTGGAGCGGGTGGACGCGATCTCCGCCTTCCGGCTGGGCCGGGTGAAGGTGGACAAGGTGCCGCCGAACCAGCTGGCGACGCTGGCCCGGGTCGGGCTCGGCTCGAAGGCACCGATCCTTCAGCGCACCCCGAGCCGAAGCGCACCGCGCTGCTGACCTCGGTGGTGCGGCACCTGGAGGCATCCGCGATCGACGACGCGCTGGACGTGTTCGCGCTGCTGATGCAGGTGAAGCTGCTGAACGCGGCGAAACGGGCCACAGACAAGGACTGGCTGGCCGCCCGGCCCCGCCTGGCGAAGGCGTCCCGTGCGGTGCGGGCGGCCTGGCGGCTGTGGAGCGGGCAGCTGGACCTGGCCTGCGAGGCCGGCGCCGACCTGGACGCGGCGGCGATGTTCCTGGCGTTGGAGGCCGAGGTGGGCCCGCGCGAGGAGGTCGAGGCCGCGGCCCGGCTGCTGGACGAGATGCTGCCGCCGGGCGATGACGAGACCGAGGCGGAGATGCGCCGCCAGCTGGCCGGCCGCTACAACACCGTGCGCCCGTTCCTGTCCCTGCTCGGCGAATCCTCGGCGCTGGGCGCGGCCTCTGGCGGCAAGCGGGTGCTGGAGGCAGTGAAGCGCCTGCCCGCGCTGTCGCGGCGCAAGGTGAAGGCCAAGCCGCTGCTGCCGCGCGAGATCGACCAGAAGCTCGTGCCGCTGGCGTGGAAGAAGGCGGTGTTCTCCAACCCCGAGCTGCCGCAGGGGGCGGTGGACCGCGACGCCTACGTGGTGTGCGTGCTGGAACAGCTCTACCGGGCGCTCGGGCGGCGCGACGTGTTCGCCTCCCCGTCGAACCGCTGGTCCGACCCCAGGGCCCGGCTGCTGGACGGGCCGCAGTGGGAGGCGGTGCAGGCGGACGTGCTGCACGGACTGAGCCTGGATCAGCCGGTGGCCGAGCACCTGGCCGAGCGGTGCGGGCGCTGGACGCGGCCTGGCAGCTGATGGCCGAGCGGCTGGAGGAGGCCGGCCAGGAGGCGAAGCTGTCCTTCGAGGTGCAGCCGAACGGCCGGTTGAAGCTGAACGTGGACCGGCTCGGCGCGCTCGGCGAGTCGAAGTCGCTGAAGTGGCTGCGCCGGACCACCGCGGCGATGCTGCCACGGATCGACCTGCCGGACCTGCTGTTCGAGGTCGATGGGTGGACCGGGTTCCTGGACGCCTTCGTCCACCTCGGGGACGGCCGCACCCGGATGGAGAACCTGAAGACCTCGCTGGTGGCGCTGCTGGTCTCCGAGGCGTGCAACATCGGCTACACACCGGTCATCGACGCGAACGACGAGGCCCTGACCGGGCCAGACTGGCGCACGTGAACCAGTACTACCTGCGGGCCGACACGATCGCCGCCGCCAACGCCAGGCTCATCACGGCCCAGAGCCGGGTGCCGATCGTCGCGCACTGGGGCGAGGGCCTGCTGGCCTCGGTGGACGGGCTGCGGTTCGTGGTGCCCAAGCGCACGATCAGCGCCGGGCCGTCGCCCAAGTACTACCACTTCAAGCGCGGCATCACGTGGCTGAATGCCGTGAATGACCAGGTTGCTGGCATCGGGCAGATGGTGGTGCCGGGCACCCCGCGCGACTCGCTGCACATTCCTGCCGGTCACCTGGGACGCGCTCCAGGACTACCTCGACGGACGCACCGAGGGGTGGCTGTTCTGCACGGCCACCGGGCCAGCTCCACGAAGCGGCCGTCTGGCGTCTGTGTGCCGCGCTCGCCCGGCGCGCTCCCGCATGGCGTCAAGGGTGACGTGACGGGGTCACCCACGCCCTGGCCAAGCCGGACGCACGCCCGGACAAGGTGCAGAGCTGGGCCGACCACAAGGATTCGCGCACCACCCAGCGCTCCAACCAAGCGCAGGCAACTCCTCGACGACAGCCCCGGCTACGGCCTCGGTGCCAACCTCGCCGGCGCCCTGACGCACGAGGCCGACTAAGAAGTCATCTCATTTGGACGCTTGGGTAGGCTGTCGGTCGCGGTGGGGATTGTTGAGCGGCTGGTGCCGGATGAGTTGTGGGTGCTGTTCCAGCGGGTGGTGCCGGAGGCGCCGTCGCGGCCTCAGGGTGGTGGTCGGCGCCGGCACGGTGACCGGGAGGTGCTCGCTGCGATCGTGTTCGTTGCCACCTCGGGTTGTACCTGGCAGCAGCTGCCTGCGGCATCGTTCGGGCCGTCGGGGGCGACAGCCCACCGGCGCTTCTCCGAGTGGACGAAGGCACGCGTCTGGGCCAAGCTGCACCGATTGGTCCTCGACGAGCTCGGCGCCCGCGGCGAGCTGGACTGGTCCCGCTGCGCGATCGACTCGGTGAACCTGCGGGCCCTGAAAAGGGGGACCTGACAGGTCCGAATCCCGTCGACAGAGGCAAGTACGGCTCGAAGATCCACTTGATCACTGAGCGGACCGGTCTGCCCCTCTCCGTCGGAATTTCGGGCGCGAACCTGCACGACAGCCAGGCTCTCGAACCCCTCGTTCGCGGCATACCGCCCATCCGCTCCCGCCGCGGGCGCCGACGGCGCAAGCCCGCCAAGCTCCACGCCGACAAAGGCTACGACTACGCCCACCTGCGGAAATGGTTACGCGAACGCGGCACCACACACCGCATCGCCCGCAAGGGCATCGAGTCATCGCAGCGGCTGGGCCGCCACCGCTGGACCATCGAACGCACCATGGCCTGGCTCGCCGGCTGTCGCCGACTCCACCGCCGCTACGAACGCAAAGCCGAACACTTCCTCGCCTTCACCAGCATCGCCTGCACCCTCATCTGCTACCGCAGACTCGCCAAATGAGATGACGTCTTAACGACCCCGCCGCCGAGCGGCAGGCCACCGCCGAACGCACGGTCCTGCGCCAGCTGGGCGGCCTCTGCAACGCCCCGCTGGCCGGCTTCGCCACCGTCGGCGACGACGGGCAGATCACCGTCCGCGCCTCCGCATTCTCCCCTGACGGCCGCGTACTGATCGACGCGATCCACACCGGTTCGGGCCCGAAGAGGCGGCGATGGCGGTTTGCCGAAGGCTGATCCGGCACGGCGCTCGACAGCTCGGTCCCAACGCCGCACGGGCCGATGAAGACGACCGCGGCCACGCGTCTAGGTGATCGCGCCTGCCCCTGTCGGAAGGCTTCGCCGACAGGGGCAGGGGTTCTCAGTCTTCTGGGCGGTTCCAGGCGCTGGGGACGGTGCTGGGCATGCGGTGGTCGACCTGGTGCTCGCCCTTGGTGCAGCCTGCGAACGGGCCCGTGGAGGCCCGCAGTTCGCGTAGGCAGGGGTCGAGGTGGTCACGGTGCCACGCTGAGGGGCCGGTGTAGCCGCAGGTGGCTGGGTCGGTCAGCTCCTGCCAGGCCAGCCACAGCGCGTGGAGTCGGGCGATGGCGACGGGGTGCTCGAACCACAGGTGGCACCAGCGGGCGTCAGAGCTCGGCTCGCCCAGGTAGCCGGGGACGAGTACTCCCTCCACCCACTCGATCAGGGCGCGTAGCTCCTCGTCGTACTGCGGCGGGTCGAGCAGCAGGATGAAGGGCGGGAACTGCCAGTCGTCGTCCTCGGCTTCAGCGTCTTCCTCGGGTTCGTCGCCGGCGTCCGCGTCGTCGTCCGCCGAGGCCTCGCCCACGTCGCCGTCGGCACCCTCGGTCAGAGCCTTGACCTGCGCGTTCAGTGCGGCAAGCTGGGCCTTGAGGTCCTCGATGTCCTGGAACAGCCCGACAGGCACTTCGAATTCCGGGTCAGGCACGACGGGCCGCCTTCCGGGCCTCGTGCTCGGCGACGGCACGCTTGGTGATGGAGAGCTCTTCGGCGGCCATCTGCGGGCCGAGGTGGGCCATGGACTCCTCCTCGTACCAGGGGCGCAGGGCGAGCTGGGCGACGGGCATGCCGGTGGCCATCAGCAGGGCGCTGCCCTTCTTCATGGCGCGGATCTCGGCGGGGTCGAGGACTTGCTCGCGTTGTTCGGAGACGCTGCGGCTGTAGCCTTCCTTGCTCTTGGAGTACGAGCCGCGGTCGACGTAGTGGGCGCCGATGAGGGTGCTGATGTCCTGCGCGAACTTGGCGTCGTCGATACCGACGCCGATGATCTTCTTGGTGGCGGCCGACCACATAGAGTCCATGCCGACCTCGCCCCACGCCTTCACGCCCTGCCGGTAGCTCTGGAGGATCACGAAGGGGGTGATCCCGCGGGAGCCGAGGTGGCTGTAGAGGTCGGGCAGGTCTGCGATCTTGCAGATGTTGGCGGCCTCGTCGAGGACGGCCCGCATCGGCTCGGGCAGGCGGCCGCCGTGGCGCTCGCCCGCCTCGGCGCCGGCGGTGAAGACCGCGTCGGCGAGCGCGGCCACGATCGCGCTCGACGGTCCGCCCTTCTTACTCAAGAGGTACAGCGTGTCCTTGCTGGTGGCGAAGTGCTCGGGGTCGAAGCGCGGCCGGTGCTTGTCCGGGGTGACCCACGCGAGGACCTTCTCGTCACGCAGGGCGCTCATGGCCGTGCGGGCGTTCTGGTAGATGCCGGACTGGGTTTCCTCAGCGATGTTGACCGACGAGTCGACCTGCTCCGCGAGCACGGGCTCGTGCTGGTAGAGCACGCGCAGGGGTGCCTTCTCCTTGGGGTCGCTGAGCCACTTCATGACGTCGCGGGCGGTTCCGCCGTCGTGGTAGGCCGCGCGGAACAGCCCGACGAGGAGGTCTGCGGCCGCCTGGGACCAGAAGGGGTCTGCCTGCTCGGACGTGATCTGGTTGACGAAGTGGGAGGCGAGGCGCTCGGCGCCCTCCAGCGTCTCCGCCTGGGCGATCATGTCCCACCACATCTCGCGCTCGGCCCGGGCCACGCCTTGGGTGTCCATGGTCCAGGTCTCACCGAGCCGGCGCCGGGAGATCCGGGTGGCGGCGAAGACGTCGGCCTTGTTGGAGGTCATCAGCAGGGCCGCGGGGGCCTCCTCCGCCACGGGGATAGCCAGCGCGGTGGACTTGCCGGCGCGGGGAGCCATCACCGCAATGTAGGTGTCCTCGTCCGAGCCTCTCAGCTCGACACCGGACGGCATGTGGTCGCCCAGCAGGACCCCGCGGTCCCGCGGCTCGACCTCCTTCGGCTTGCGGTTCCTCAAGGATGCGCGCAAACGGGTGGCGGTGCGCGCCGCGTGCTGGGGGGTGAGGTCGCGGACTTGGTGGAGGGTGGCCAGGCTGGAGGGGTTGCGGAACCATCGGAACGTCACCCTCAGACCCCACACGACCAGGGCGACGACGGCCACGTCCAGGAGGGACGCGCCGACGGCGGAGGCGACCGGCGAGTCCGGCCACACTGCCGTCCAGTCGTTGGCCATCCGGTAGACGGTCAGAGGGGAGACGGGCGCCACCTCCCCGCCGGTCAGTACGGCGCCGGCCGCCGCCCCCGCCCAGGTGGACGCGGACAGCGTCACCACCCCGCCGAAGAGGATGCCTCCGAGGAGCCATGCGCGGTCGTTCTCGGTCATCATCAGGCACCACCCCCAGTGGTCGTTGTCGCCCGGCGGGTGTTGGTGTCCGTGCGGTAGAGGCGCTTCTCGGTGCCGGTCAGCTCCAGGGCCGCCGCGATCCCCGGCCGAGTGCCGATCTTGATCAGGTATTTTCCGCGGCCCGGGTGGCGGGTGCCTTCCTCCTCGGCCGGCCGGACGTCGTCTTCGTCAGTGAGTACGGTGGGGTCGATGTCCAGGCCCGTGGAGGTCGCCGACGACCACGAGCTGATCATCATGCGCTCCTGCTCGGTCAGGCTCCGCTTGCCGGTCACGCGCCGCAGCTCTTCCTCGGAGGACGCGCCGATCACCCAGGTGTCGCAGCGGTCCATCAGGCCGCGGGCCTTGGCCCGATCCTGCTCGGTCGGCAGGGCCTCGACGTCGAGCAGGGAGTGGGTGACGTAGATGGTGACGTCGTCAGTGGTGCGGTTCAGGCGGCTGATGGCGTCCATGGCGTCGACCAGGCCCGGGCCGGACCGCAGGGCCCGCCACATCTCGTCCATGGGCAGAACGAGCTTGCGGTCCATCAGGCCGATCGAGCGTGCCGAGTCGATCGAACTGTAGGTGTATGCCCACGTGGCGATCATGCCCGCGCTGACGACGTCGTTGCCGCGCGCCCGCAGGGCGCTGATGTCGACGGAGACCGCGGGTGCGTTGATGTCCAGGGGTGTGGTGGTGGGCCCGTCGAAGAGCCCGCGCAGCGGGCCACCGATCAGATTGTCGAGCCCGGCGATGACCGACCGGGTCAGGTCCCGGTACCGGTCGCCCTCGGCAGCGAGCTTGGTACGCAGCTCCTCCGGCGCCGCGCGCAACACCTGCACGACGTCCGCGACGATCGGGTCGCTGCCCGGGTCCTGGGCGGCGGAAGCGACGTGGACGGCCGTGTCCAGCGCGCTGCGTTCAATCTCGTCCGGGGTGCGGCCCAGGCCGTGCTTGGTGGACAGCAAGGCGACCAGGGTCTCCAGCCGCCGGCCGTTGAGGACGTCGAGCAGTGCCTGGCGCCGCTCGACCGGCAGCGACGCCACACGGCCCTTGAGCGGCCCGGAGTCCAGCGGGTTGATACGGCCGATGCCGTCACCGATCCGAACGACGGATCCGCCGAGCTCGCCGATCAGGCCCGAGTACTCGCCCTTGACGTCGCCCGGGACGCAGACCATGTGCCCGTAGGCGGAGTAGACCAGGCACACCCGCTTGACCAGCGCGCTCTTGCCCGCGCCGGGCTGGGACATAACCCAGACGCCCGGGTTGGTGGTGAGCTTGCCGGTCCAGCCGGACGGGTCGATGCACACCAGTTCCCCGGTCAGCACGTCCCGTCCGACCGGCACGCCGCGCGGCGGCAGCCCGCTGCCCAGCAGGAACGGGTAGATGCTGCCGACTTGGGTGCTGGGGCCGGTGTAGACGGTGCCCGCATCCTCGACCGGGACGCGGCCGCCGAAGCGGCCGCCCCAGCCGAGCCTCGGGGCGAACCGGGCCCTCAGCTTCTTCTGGGCCTGCCGCTCCTCGCGGGTGGGGCCCTCCTCGACCGTGCGGGTCACGCGCTTGGGCGTGGTCACCGCCGGCGGCTTCGGCTTGCGTGCCATCGTCAGTCCTTCACCAGCGGGTTGTAGCCGAGGGGGAGCCCGGCTGCGAAGACAGCGGACTGGGCTCCATACGCGGGGCGCATCCGGATGCCGCGCGTGGCCTTCACGGCCCGCTCCATCTCCTGGCGGGCGGCTGGCAGGTCGGCGGTGTTGCGGGCGGTGACGGTGACCATCAGCGTCCAGTCCACGACCTGGGCGCCTCCGGCGACCTGGGCGGCTGCCTGCTCCGCCCGGCGGGAGTCGGCCCGCTGGGACCACTTCGCGCGGCCCTTGACCTCGGCGGTTGCCTGCTCGCGCTGGTAGGCGTGGCTGATCTCCCGCTCCAGTACGGCTTCACCCTCGTGCGGATCGAGCACCCGGTAGGCAAGGGTGATGCGCCGCTGGTAGCGGCCGGGGGCCAGCAGCGGCAGCAGCACGCTGTAGGGCAAGGGGCGGCGCGGCATCTCGCGCAGCACCCAGGAGACGGACACGCCTCCGTCGTGCGCGTACTCCTCCCAGTTGTCGTCGGCGGCCTGCGGCCCGCACTCCGACCACGACAGGTCCTCGAACTCCGCGTCACGGGCATTGAATACGGCCGGGTCGTACGCAGATCGCACCAGGCGGCGCAGGTCGACGTCGGTGGCGCGGCGCTCGATGTCGGTCCCAGTGCCGGAGAGGTCCAGCGAATCGACGACCTTGAGCGCTTCCGCGACCTGCTCGGCCAGGTCGACCGGCGGGTTCACGGAGGCGTTGGGGTCCACCGTGACCGACATCCACGGCGCCACCGAGGCGGTGGCGTGCGGGGTGGTCCGCACGAGCTCGTCGACGATCTGCTTCGCAAGACGCGGCGCGTTCGGATCCGTGCGGGCGTTCACGTCATCGCCGAGGGCCTCGCCGGCACCGGGGGTGATCTGGATGGTGACGCTGGCCCCCTTGACCTGCTCGTCCGTACTCATCGCCTCCAGCACCGACGACCAGGTACGCAGGCTGCTCTGCACGGCCCCGGTGGGGGCCATCAGGCTGCCGCCGGGGGCGAGCAGCGTGCTGATCGTCATGTATCCCGTCACCCGGTCGTGCACGACACCGACACTCCGGCCCGTGGTCGGGTCGTGCGCCTTGATCAGAGTGGAGGAAGCACCCACCCCGGGCAGATCCAGCGCATACGGGTGCGGCAGCAGCAGCCGCCGGTAGGACGTGGCCTCGACCCGCGAGGCCCGCCGCCAGGACGCCTTCGCCCAGTAGTAGGCCAGCGCCGACATCCCGTGACGGCGGGAGGCGGCCAGCCCGAGGACGACGAGCGTCACCGGCAGCGTGACCAAGAGTGTGGCCGGTGCCTGGGTGGCGATCAGGCCGTCTGCCAGCAGCACCATGGCAGCAACGATCGTCGCCCCCTTGGACAGCCCGCCGAGCCCAAAGCTCCGGCGCACCCGGAAGCCCTCGACCATCAAGGTGCGGGGCACCTCATGAGCACTCACTGCTGATTGCCTCCGCCTACTTGTCCGCCCGCGCCCTGGATGGTGTCGTTGACCCCGTCGAAGACCTGGATGCCGGCCTCGATCGCCAGGCCCGCAGGCCCGCCGGCCGCGCCTGCACCAGTGGTGGTCGCCGTGCCGGTTGTAGTTGCGGTCTCGGTCCCCGCACGCGCCACGCCGTCAGGGCCCGTGCTCTGGTTGGGCACGCTCGCGTTTGTCTCGTTGCGAACCGGCCGGTCCCCGCCGCCCTGCCTGGCCCTCTCCTGCTCGACGTACCGGGCGTACTTCACGGCCGTGTTCGGCCCGTCGGGGTCAGGGTCGGGGTCTGGGTCTCGGGGGTCGGGGCCTTTACCACCGCGACCACCACCGCCGAATCCGCCGCCGCTGCCACCGTCACCACCGCCGAACTTGCCGGCAAAGAAGGACGTGGCAGCACCGAGAGCGCCGCCCATGCCGCCAGCAGCCATCCCGCCGCCGACCGCCGCGCCGAACGGCGCAAAGACCTTGCTCAGCGGGCCGGGCGCGAGGATCGCAAGGATCAAGGTGGCGCAGCCCCGCAGCCACTCCGCCAGCGTCTCGGAATGACCGAACTCGGCAAATCCGACACACATGATCAAGGCCAGCATCGGCTTGTAGGCCACGATGACGAGCCCACTCGTGATCAGCTTGGGCGCCCACTGGCGGGTGACATCCCCGCCTGCCCGCCCTCCGCCAGCCACCGGCAGGAGCAGGCAGATGATGGGAATGGCACTCTGTCGCAGGAACACCATGATCAGCTGAACAAAACCGACAATCACCAGCAGTTGGACCACGCCCAGCATGAGGACGGGGTTGCCGATGCCCTTCGGGATCATCACGGCAATGATCCGCTCGAAAGCCTGGTCGTCATCCTCGAAGACACCGTTGACCAGGCCGGTGCTGAAGGCGTCACCGATCGTCAGCAGGGTCGCGAAAAGCGATACGCCGATGATCGACAGCACCATGTTCTCTACCCAGCCAAGCATCGCCCTGCCGGCATGCTTGGCCTGACCTGTCAGCGCCATCTTGCCGAGCTGCCACATCACCCCGGCCGCGGCAATCACCAGCCCCAGCCATACGAGCATGCCGGACAGCGATGACTTCCCGCCCCACAAGCCGGTTCCCTTGAGGTCCAGCGACGGGCCCATGAGGGCGACGGAGAGGACCTTCTTCAGGATGAACTTCGCCACGTCTTCGGCGGACTTGATGATGTCGCCGAGGGGACCCTTCCAGACGTTGTCCCACTCCTGCTTGATCTTCTTCTCTACCGCGGAGCCGAGCTTGTCGCACAGCGACTCGTTCTTGACCGCCTTGTAGAGCGTGTCCATCAGGCCTGCGCCGCTGAACTTGCACGCGGCGGAGGCCCCTTTACTGATGGGTCCGTCGGCGGCCGCTGGCTGCGGTGCAGACAACGATATGCCGAGCACCGCGACCAGGACGAGCAGCAGGGCCGTCAGGCGACCTCTCATGACGCCTCCCGGATCGCCGTCCATCCAGCCGAGTTGAAGACGGCATCGCCAGGAGCGGCCATCGCCGGCGGTTCCTGGCCCTGAGTTGCCTGCTGCGCTCGCTCAGTGGCAGCCATCGTCAGTCGCCAGTCACCGTCCTGCCACTGCACTCCGACCGGAGTCCTGGTGTACGAGCTGGTCTCCTGCGCCATCTCGCCCGTCTTCTGCACCACGCGCGCAAGAAGCCACACGGAGACCTCATCAGACGCCGACTTGATGATCTTGTATCCGACAACGTGGTTACGCACGTACGCACCCGGCGGCAGCGGCTGGCCCGGCTGAACGCCCGCTTCCTGGGCGAGGTTCTTGTCGGTCTCTCCAGCGGCAAGCTCTACTTGCTGCGCCGCCCGCGAGGACTGGTCAGCCTTGCTGAGGTACGAGTAGTAGATCCGCAGCTGCTCATCGACGGTAGTCCTACCCGCTCCGATGGTGCTGCGGTTGGCAGTTGCCGCCATACCAACCGCGCCCTCGGGCGTGTGCGGGAAGCCCACCTGGCTGCCGCGCTCGTCTGTGCGTTCCCCACGCGGCAGCGCACTCCAGCGCAGCGGCTCCGTCCAGTCCTTCGGCTGTGCATACATCGGCAGCGGGCTGGCGGGGCCGGACGCGCTTGGGCTGGTTCCTCCCTTCGTCGGCGCGTCCTCACCGCCGCCCTCCCCGGACAGCAGCGAGTAGCCAGTAAGAGCGAGAACAGCTGCGAGCGCCACTCCGGCGATCCACGTGCCCTTGGTGTTCCAGGCCCCCCTGGTACGCGACATGTCAGCCCCCTGCAATGCCGTTGAGGATGGTGATCAGCGAACCGGCCAGCAGGATCGTTGCGACCCCGCCGCCCATCCACTTGAACGGCTCCGAGCCCCCGCCCGACCGCGACTTGTCCGAGACCGCGAGCTTGTAGACACCGAACCCGGTCCCTCCGACCCCCGCGAGAATCAGCAGCCACAGGCCGTAGCCGAAAATCTTGGAGACGGGTTCACTCATCCCGTCGATCGGGGTCGGCTTCGACTGCGGGATGAGGCCGTCGGCCAGCGTGAAGAACTCCATGGTCATGCTCATCGTGTGGTTCCTTCCATCGTGCGCCGCAGCTTCTCCGCCGCGGAGCGAACGTCCTTCAGCTCCAGCGCCTCGTCCGGGCCTGCAACGGCTCGCAGCACCGGCAGGTACGGCACGCGCACCACCCCGGCCAGGCGGCCTTCGAGAGCACGCACCAGGTACCGCGCGTCAGCCGCCGGGCGGACCGGGGCGTCGGAGACGAGGACCAGCCACGGCTTTGGCAGGGGGCCCCAGCGCTGTAGTAGCTCCTCCACGTGCTTCGCGCCGTACACGGTGGTCTCCGCCAGAAGAACCGGCTCGGCGCCGTAGGGAACGGACTCTCCTGGCGCCAGAAGCCGGGCCCGCTCGCCACCCGAATCGTCGTCGAGCATCGCGGCGACAGTAGCGACTGCAATCCCGAAGCAGTGCACCGGAATGCATGCGTACTTCAACGCTGTGCCGTCCCTGGCAGCCGTCTGCGCATGGCTGATCACTGCTCAACTCCCCCATCAATGCACGGCCTAGCAGCACCTGGGCCCGTGGGACTACAGAGGCTAGCGTGACCCACTGTCAGCCTGACGTGCGATTATGCCTTGATCCAGAACAGCGACCACCAGCCGCTGCGCGCCGACGCCCGTATCCAGGACAGGGGGAACACCAAAGGAACTCAGCCAAGCTCCAGCGAAACGCCAACGGCGCCAGAGGGAACACCACGGAAGCAGTGGCCGAAAAGCTCTGCAAATCAGGGACCGCTACCTCACGGTACGGCCGCACCCACGCCAGCGCCGCAAATCAAGACGCACTCGGCCCGGACGACGTGATCTAGTACCGCGCACGACCGGACACGACGAAACAAGGGAACAACCGATCGGGGGGACAAGTGAAGACGCTGATGGGAGCCGCTGCCGCGGTCTTAGCGCTTGCCTTCCTGGCAGCCGCGAGCCTGATGACGGTGCTGCTCGTCGACAGCAAGGCGAAGACCATCGCCTCCGACGGGGGCGGCGGCCTCCAGGGGGTCCCCGCCGAGTTCCGCGAGTGGATCCTGAAGGCGGACTCCGCCTGCCCGGAGCCAGAGATGACTCCGGCCCTGTTGGCCTCGCAGCTGTGGGCCGAGTCGAAGTTCAAGACCAGCCAGGCCGAGGCCACCTCTTACGCCGGCGCACAGGGCCCGGCCCAGTTCATTCCGGGTACCTGGGCCACCTGGGGCGTGGACGCCGACGGCAACGGCCGGAACTCCCCCTGGGACATAGGCGATGCCGTCACCGCCCAGGGCAGGATGATGTGCTCACTGCTGAAGCAGGCCAAACGGTCCGGGTACGGAGGCGACCCGCGCGCCCTCGCCCTGGCCGGGTACAACGCGGGCTGGGGTGCCGTCGAACGCTACGGCGGGGTACCGCCGCAGTCGTTCGCAGGCGGCGAGACCCACGGCTACGTCCAGAGCATCCTCGCCGAGATGCACCGGTTCGAAGGACCGGGCGCCCTACAGGTCTCCGGCACGGGTGCAGGCCCCGATGCACTGCGCAGAGCGGCAACCCGACTGGGCACCCCGTACTCCTACGGCGGCGGCACCCCCAGCGGCCCCACGACCGGATGGTGCGACGGCGTCAACGGCTACCTCAACGGCGGCTGCAACGCCACCATCACCGTCGGCTACGACTGCTCCTCGCTCGTCCAGTACGCCTACTGGCCCACGACCAAGCTGCCGCGGACCGCCGCCGAACAGTACGGCGCCACATCCCACCACGCCGTTTCCCGCAACGACCTCCAACCCGGGGATCTACTGTTCTGGATCAAGGGCGGCTTCATCTACCACGTCGGGATGTACGCCGGCGACGGCAACGTCCTCCACGCCCCCCGCACGGGCAAGGTCGTGGAAATCGTCCCCCTCGCCTCCGCCATGCCGGAGCGGGACTACCTCGGCGCCACCCGCCCCTGACCCACTGTAGGTTCCGAATAGAGATGTCGTTGTCCAAGTGATTTGTCATCAACTTGTCGTCCGACTCGTCCAGCTGAGTCTCTACTACGGCCTGCCCCGTGATCACGTGACGGAGTCTTGGAGCCAGATGCGGATCGAGGCGACACCAACGGTGCCCTTGCAGATGAGGTCGCGTTTGTCACCCCGCTCTAGGGGAGGCGGGCCAGCAAGTGGGCGTCGAGGAAGCCCCGCTCGGAGGCCGGGTCGTGGATCAACCGGGCGACCGTGACGAGCCCAGCCCCGGCCAGCAATTCGGCGAACTGGTCCACCGGCCAGCTATAGGCAGGCGTCACCTTGTGGTCGAAGCGGACCGGCTCTGGTCCGTCGGTCGCGAAGAATGAGACCAGGAGCAGGCCCCCAGGCGCCAGGACACGTACCTGCTCGGCAAGCAGCGCGGGTAGTTCCCCGGGCGGGGTATGGATCATTGAGTAGTGGGCCAGCACGCCGCCGAGCGCGCCGTCCTCGACCGGCAGAGCCTCCATCCGCGCCTCGTCGAACCGCAGTGCCGGATGGGCCTGCCGAGCGTGGTCGATCATGGCCGGAGAGAGGTCGAGCCCGAAGGCGTCCAGTCCCAAGTCGTGCAGCATGGCCGTCAGATGTCCAGGTCCGCACCCGACGTCGGCTGCCCTCGGGATTCCCGTCCCGCGCACCAGCTCGGCGAAGGTGCCGATCATGTTCCGCGCGAACGGCTGTGTCTCCAGGCGATTGGCAAACATCGACGCATACAGCTCGACGACTCCGTCGTAGGCCGCCTTGGTTTGTTCCTGGTGCTCCACCATAGGAAGGAAGCTAACACCCGCGCACCTTCGCAGCTTCTCCGGCCCCGTGCCGTCCCTCGCCCCGGCACCAGCGTCACACTGGCAGTCCGTGGTCCAGCCTTTCGTTTGGTTTGTCCGCTTTTCCGCTCACGTTAGCGCTGGTGGTGGCCAGTGTCCTGGTGTCAACAACATCGGGCACGAAGGGGCGACCATGGGGACTGGTGCAGGCGACGCGGACGCGACAGATTGTCGGACGGTCCGGGTCACGTATCGGCGGGCCAACGGACGGCTGGTCGAGGCCCCGTTCGACCGGATTCCGGTGGACGAGGTCGCCGGCGGACTCCCCGTACGCGAGTTCCGTTGGTACCGGGGCCGGAAACACTATTCGGGCTGGTACCACGCCTCAACGACGGGCCGAATGGTGGCCTACGAGAGCCGGTTGGAGCTCGCCCGCATCCTGATCGCCGACTTCGCCGATGATGTCGCGCAGATCGCGGCCCAGCTGAGGGCCGCCGCGCCGCCCGACACGAAACCCAACACCGCGCCACGGCCTGAAGAATCCGACAGCTCGGCCGGACAAAGCCCCCGACAAGAAGCCTGGACAACACCCCAAAACACCAGGTCACGTCGCCACCGGCCGACAGCTGAAATCGGAACCTACACCCACCCACACGAACGGCGCGTGCCGCACCCCCGAACCATGGTGGTGCGGCACACGCCGTTCACCACCAACTACCGGCCCCTACCCCGCGACGGCGGGTGCAGCCCCGGGCGGTCGGTAGCCACCGCAGAGACATTGGGCGCCGGCTGCTTGGCCGCCTGAGTCTTAGAAGGGCCTACGGTCGACGACTGCGACCGCGCGGCCGACGTGCTGACCTTCGGCCGCCCCATCGGCGGTGCTTCACCCGGCGGGTGGCTCAGGACATGAACGGCTGTCCGGGTCAGGCGCGAGCCAAGCTGGGACCCTCGCGCCTCCTGCCAGGAGGTGTCCTTCATCAGCCCGGCCAAATGCTCCTTCACCGGCAGACCCGCGTCATCCATCTTGGCCATCCGTGCAGCGACGAGAGGCCAGTGCGTCGCAGCGACCATCAAGTCGACCTCACGGTCCCGGCCGGGCATCGCCGCCCTCACCATCTGCACGAAGTGCTCGTTCTCCCTCGGCCCGATCGACAGCTGACGCAAGGCCCGCTCTCGGTCCGACAGGTCGAGATCCTTCGGCAGATCGAGGTCCTTCGTCATCGGCCCGTACGCCAAGAGCGCGTCCCTGCTCGTCGTCGGCACTTCTCCGGCCGCCAGGACCTTCGCGACCGCCTGATCGACGCCGACACCTTCGTCGTGCGCGGAGGCGAGGATCTTCCGCACGTCGATGCCGCGCTCGTCCAGCCGCGCCATGGTCGACGCGATGTCGGGCCACGTCGGCGAGGACAGGATCGCCTCCCGCACCGGGCCCGCCGGCAGCGTCTCGCGGAGCATCTTCTCCCACTCCCCCGTGCCTTCACGGGCGACCCGAGCTTCGTTCGCGGCAACGGCGTCGCGTACGCTCACCGCGACCTCGCCGATCCGCGGCATCAGCTGCTCCAGGTCAACGCCCGCCCGCTTGAGCGCCATGAGCTGCTGCGCGAGCTGCGGCCAGTCCGCGCTGGCCATCAGGGCCACGGAAATGTCCGCGGGTAGCAGATCCTGGAGCCCTGCCTTCGCCTCCTCCTTCGCTTCCTCAGCGGGCGGCAGCTCCTCCTCCGCTCCCCTCTTTCGCCGCTGCTGGTGCCGTCGCACGGCATCAGCGATGGCCATGACCAGCCGCACCGACATGACGGCAGTCTGCACCGCCTCGCCCGCCGCCTCGGCGAACGGATCCCCCTCCACGGGTGTTGCCATCTGCTGCACTCCCCTCGTTAGCGGGCCCGCCTCGGGCCCTTGCGCTGCTCGTCGCCAGGCGGCCTGCGCTTCGGTGCAGTTGCCCCCGCCTCACGGGTGGGTGCGGCGCTGCTTCCCCGTGCCGCCCCCGACTGTCGACGACGGGCTCGTGGCGGAAGCGTCCGCGGCCGCACCGCGCTGCCCCCGCCATCCGCCCAGATGCCATGTAAGCACCTCGGCGATCGACTCCCCTGCGGACAACTCCCGTCGCCGGGCCACCGTCACCAGCACATCGGCCGGGTCTTCACCCGCCTTTTCGACCCCCATCAGGCGTGCCCGCAGTACAGGCCATGCCGGGTCGGCAAGGACGGCACCGGCGTGCTCGGGAGGAACTTCCTGAACCGCGCACGCCATCAGCCGCTCCGCCGCCACAGCCGTCTTCCGTGGCCCGGCCGCGACCACGCGGTGCTGCGCTCGGGTCGGGGCCGGTATTCTCGTGCCGCGCTCGCGCCGGCGGTGACCTCGACCGCCTCCCGCAGCAGACGACCGGCCCGTCCAGAGGCCTCCACCTGCGCCCGGTGCTCCTGCGCTTGGTGCCAGCGGCGGGACGCCTCCCCGGCCTGCACCACTCTGGCCAGGGTCAGCGGACTGGGCGACAGATGCTCTCCGGCCCTGTCTTTCGGATTGAGACGGGACGAAGTGCATGGTTTCGGCGGACATTCGCACGCCAGCGACACAGCACTCCGTCCTTCCCGGTGTTCGCGATCGCGGACGTACGGCTGCGCGGGCCGAAGGCCCGGGATCCTTTCGCGGATCCCGCACGTTGCGCTGACGGATCCCAGTAGTCGACACCGTCCGTGCTCTCGATGTGGAGGAGATCCTGTGCTGGACCAGACCCTTGCAGCTCTTGCCCTGTCCGGTGCCACGACCGTGGTGGCCGCGATGGCTACCGACGCCTGGGAAGCGGCCCGGACCGGAACCGCCAGGCTCCTGGGCCGGGGTGAGCCACCCCGGCAGGCGGCCGTCGAGAACCAGTTGGACGCCGATGCCGAGCTGGTCGTGAGCGAGTCCGACGGTCCCGGCGTGCGTCGGGAGCTCGTCCCCGTCTGGAACCGCAGACTGTTCGCCCTCCTCCGCGAGGACCCTGCGGTGGCCGGGGAACTGCGGGCCCTCCTGGATGAGATACGCCCTGCCCTGCCGCAGGGCGCAGCCGGTTGGGTGCAGCACGTCACCGCGCACGACCGGGGCACGGCGTTCGGCGTGCAGGGCGGTGACATCCACTACCATGCGGGCCCCGCCACCCCGGTGGATGGCGAAGCCACGCAGGCGGACCGTGGTTGAGCAGAACATGCCGGGGACCGGGCAGCCCGACACGCCCCCGTCCGTCCGGCAGGACGTCACGGCTGTCGGCGGATTCGCCTACGGGGTGATCGGCGCCTCCGTCCACGTCTTCGGCGACGGCGTGCCGCTCTACGTACTGGAGGAGTGGCGTCCCGCTCCGGACGTCGCCCCGGAGTTCCTCCGCGAGCTGCCGAGCCGGATGCTCAACGCCCGCTTCGCCGTCGTCGAGTTCACCGGCCGACATGAAGAGCTGGCCGATCTGCACCGCTGGTGCCGTGACGGGCCCCGACTCGCCGCACGCTGGCTGCACGGCCCCGGCGGACAGGGCAAGTCCCGGCTCGCCGCCCGCTTGGCGGCCGAGGCGGTCGACGCCGGCTGGAAGGTGGTGACGGCCACCCACGGCCCGGGCAGCGTGCTGCCGCCACCCGGCAGCCAGGACCTCCGCCCGGACGGGTCGGCCGGCGTGCTGCTGATCGTCGACTACGCCGACCGCTGGCCCCAGACCCATCTGACGTGGCTCCTCAGCAACGCGCTCCTGCACCGGTCCGGGGTGCGGGCCAGGGTCCTACTGCTCGCGCGCACCGCGGACGCGTGGCCCGCCCTGCGGGCCTCCCTCACCAACCAGCAGGCAGGCACCTCCAGCCGCTATCTGGAGCCGGTGGATCCCGACGAGGGCGCAGGGCGGCAGCAGATGTTCGCGGCGGCCCGCCGCGCCTTCGCGAACCGCTACGGAATCCGTGACCCGGCGGCCGTCCCGGTCCCCGGCGGTCTCGACCACCCGGACTTCGGCCTCACACTGACCGTGCACATGGCCGCGCTGGTCGCCGTCGACGCCCATGCCGCCGGCCTCCCGCCGCCCGAAGGGGCCGCTGCGCACCTGACCATGTACCTCCTGGACCGCGAGCACGCCCGCTGGGCCCGGCTCTTCGGCGACGGCACCCACGACCTATCTCCGACGAGGCGCACGTACGGGACCGCACCCGACGTGATGCGGCACGCCGTCTTCGCGGCGGCACCCACCGGCCCGCTCCCCCGCGCCGCCGGCACCGCCGTACTCGCGTCGCTCGGCATCGGTCCCGTAGATCGGGTCTGCGGCGACCACGCCGTCTGCTACCCGCCGCTGGGCCCCGCGCACGGCCAGGACGGGGCGGTGGTGCTGGAGCCCCTGTACCCTGACCGCCTCGCCGAGGACTTCATCGCCCTCACCCTCCCGGGGCACCACGCCGACTACCCGCCCGCGCCGTGGGCAGCGGATGCCGTCCGGGTCCTCCTCCACCGTGACGGCGACGACCGCGCTCCCGCATGGACCGCGCGAGCGGTCACCTTCCTGACGGCGGCTGCCGAGCGCTGGCCGCACGTCACGACCCGCCACCTCCAGCCGCTGCTGCGGACGGACCCCCAGCTCGCGGTCGACGCCGGGAGTGCCGCGCTGTCCGGCATCGCCCGGCTCAAAGACCTGGACACGCCACTGGGCCAGGCCATCGCCGGGCATTTCCCCGCCCGCCGCCACGTCGACCTGGACGTGGGAATGGCCGCCCTGACGGCCCGTGTCGGCGAGCAGGTGCTCGTCGAAACGCCCCTGGAGGACGAGTCCCAGCGGCCAGTGCTGAGGGCGCTCATCCGCTCGGACATCGCCGTCCGTCACTCGCACGCCGGCCGGTACGACCTGGCCGTCGCCGCGATGGAACAGTCGGTCCTGGACTGGGAGATGGCCGTCTCGACGATACGCGCGGGCTTCACGCCCCACCTCGCCCACGCCTTGAACGGCCTCGGCAACTACCTCTGGCGGCAAGGACGGACCGACGAAGCCCTCGCGGCGAGCGAGCGGGCGGTGGCGCACTGGCGCGATTGGGCCGACTTCTCGTCCGACGACACAGGCCTGCCGCAAGCACTCAGCAATCTCGGCCTCTGGCTCGCCGAAGCCGGCCGCCGCGCCGAGGCCGGACAGGTGCTTTCCGAGGCCCTGATGCTCCTGCGCCCGGCGGCCGAGGCGGACCCGGAGGAAAACGATCGCCATCTCGCCTCCGCCCTGCACAACCTCGGCACCTGGCTGGCAGTCGAAGGCCGCCGGGCCGAGGCCCTGGAGGCCACCGCCGAGTGCTTGGACATCCGGCGCCGCCTCGCTGCCGCGCACCCGGAGACCTACGAACCCGACCTCGCCGACATCCTCACCAACCTCTCCCGGGACCTCGCCGCGCTCGGCCGCCGGACCGAGGCACTGGCGGCCTCGGGAGAGGCGGTCGAGGTCTTCTCCCGCCTTGCCCGCAAGAACCCAGCCGCTCACGAACGCGGCTACGCCGCCGCCCTGTGCGGCCTCGGCGCGGACCTGGCGGAGGCCGGCCGGTGGGAAGAGGCGGTGGCCGCGAACGAGCAGGAGATCGCCGTCCTGCGACGCCTGGCCGAGGCCAATCCCGCCGCACACGAGCCGCCGCTCGCGCAGGCCTTGGACAACCGGGGCCAGTGGCTGGCGGAGGTCGGCCGCCCGGCGGAGGCACTGGCGCAGGCCGAGGAGGCCGTCGCCCTCCGCACCCGGCTCTGGCAAGGGTGCCCCGCGGCGCACGAGCGCGCGCTCGCGACCGCCCTGGGGAACCTGGGCTTGAACCGGGTCCGAACGGGGCGTCCGGCCGAGGGACTGGAGCTGTCGGTCCGGGCGGTGGCGATGCTGCGCCGGCTGGCGCAAGCCAACCCGTCGGCCCACGAGACCGAACTCGGGCGGTGCCTCAACAACCTCTGCATCGCCTTGCTGGTTTCGGGCAGGCCGCACGAGGCGCTGCCCGCCGCGGAAGAGACAGCAGCCCTCTGGCAGCGACTGGCCGGAGCCGAACCGGCCGTCCACGGGCTTACAGCGGCCAGATCGCTGTTCACCCTCGGTATCTGCCGGATGCTGGCGGGGCGTCCGGCCGACGCCCTGGACCCGCTGGAGCGCTCGGTCACCGTGCTGCGCCGTCCGCCCGGTGACACCGGTACCGCCGAACGGGCACCCCACCTGGCGCGTAGCCTCGACGGACTGTCCCGGGCGTACGTGGCCGTCGGTCGTACGGAGGACGCCCTGGCCGCAGCCGAGGAAGCGGTGTCCCTGCGCGAACGACTCGCCCTGCACGACCTCGAGGCACACCGGGCCGCGCGGGACGACTCACGCCTGTTGTTGTCCCGGCTGCAGGAGATCACCACAAGGCAACGAACGCGCTACGGCCGGTGGCCATGGTGACGAAGATGGCGTCGCCGAAGGGAAGCCCTTCCCCCGGCAGATGCGACTCCACCCGACGCCGACCAGATTGCGCAGTCTGCCGCGGCCGCGCCCGGGCGCAGCGTGCGGTGGGCAGTGGGGCCTTTGCCGCACGTGTCGCTGACCCGTCTGGCGCAGCAGGTGCCTTCCCGGGGCCGGCCGTCTCAGCGGGGGGGGCAGGCGGCGCAGCGGGAGCTCGAGCTGCTGCAGGTGATCGCCGGGGCGGGCAGGCCGGCGGGTGAGCGGCAGCTGGCGCAGGCCAAGAGCCTGTCCCGGCTGGTGGTGCAGCGGCTGCTGGTCTGACTCGGCCGGAAGCAGCTGGTCCGGACGACGGAGGACGGCGGATGGGTTGCAGGCCCATCCCTGCGGATGCTTGCCGCGCCCGGTCGGTACCAGGGGCCGGTGACCAGCCAGGTCCTGGCCGCCCTGCCTACCGGGCTGGGGAGATGAAATCATGCGCTGGGGGGGGGGCGGACGGGCCGAGCACTGCCTGCGGCGTGCACGGTGGCACCGTTCGAGGAAGCCGAGCCCCGCCACGACACTGACCGAGAGCCTCCTGGCCCAGCTCAGCTTCGAGCCTTATCCCGCGGGACCGTACTGCCGGGCGCGGCCACAACGACACGGCGATCCTGCACGTGCTCGGCGCCGAAGCAGTGCGCTGGCAGCCCGTGCCGCCCAGCCACAGGCTGGCCGCTCTGGGCGCGACCGACGAGGAAGGGCAACGAGACCCGAAGGTGATGCCGTTCCCGCTGCAGACCGACGCCCTCCCCTGTCCACGGCCTCCACGTCCGCATCTCAGTGGACCGCGGCCTGCGCTGCTCGTGGTCGTCGTCCGCGACGGTTCGCGCGGCCAGGACCCATGCCGGGAGGCGCCCGCATGGAACGGCTTCAGCCCCGGCGCCTGGCTGCGGCCAGGGCGTCCTTGACCGCCTGCGCCACGTAGGCCGCGTCCTCGGGGTTTTTCACCACATCCGTGTGGTTCATGTCGATGACGAGGACGTCGCTGGCCGAGTAGTGCTCGTGCACCCAGTCGTCGTAGCCGGACCACAGCGTTCGGTAGTACTCCACGAGGCTCTCGTCCTGCTCGAAATCGCGGCCCCGCAGCCCGATGCGGTGCAGCACCGTATCGAAGTCCGCCTTCAGGTAGACCATGAGATCGGGCGCCTTGCGGTACGGCAGGCCGTCGATCTCGCGCATCATCTCGTCGAGCAGTCCCTCGTACACCCGCATCTCGAGGGAGCTGATCCGACCCAGATCATGGTTGACCTTGGCGAAGTACCAGTCCTCGTATATCGAACGGTCGAGCACGTTGTCACCCTGCTTGTACGCCGCCTTGATCGAGGCGAACCGCGTCTGCAGGAAGTAGAGCTGGAGCAGGAAGGGATAGCGCTTGGCCTGGATCTCCTCGGGGCTCGCCGTGTAGAAGAGCGGAAGGATCGGATTGTCTTCCACACTCTCGTAGAAGACCTCGCTGCCCAGCTCCTTGGCGAGCAATTCGGCCACGCTCGTCTTACCGAGTCCGATCATGCCTCCGACGCAGATCACCGGCATACCTCACTTCTCCCTGGAAATCCTCTGTTCGCGGGAGGGGCTTGCATCCCATATCCCAGCGACGCAATCCAGGTGGTAACCCGATGCTTCAGGACCTTCATGAACAGCGCCATGGGGCGTCAGTCCGGACCAGGTGTCCGACGCAGGCCTCCCCGCTCGACCGGCCGGAGTGACCGCTGCGCGGTTGCCGCGTGCAGCGAGCCACCGCTCCGCGGTCGGCTTGAAGCTTAAATGACGATTCGCACCACGCTGGCCGGAGCGCCGGCACCTAGCACCTCGCTCCCCGTGTCGTCACCGCGCCCGACTCTCGAGCCACCCGCCCGGAACCGCGCTCACGGTCGCGCTGGCAGCCCGTGCCGCCCGGCATTCTGCGTTCTGGGCGTGACCGACGACTTGGCGGCTGCGGCCGCTGCGTTTCGGACTGGCCTCTCGTAGGCGCAGCGGCGGGGGTGGTGAGGCCGACCGCCAGGGCCGGTCCGGTAAGGCAAGGGCAAGGCAAGGGCAAGGCACGGGCAAGGGCAATTCGCTGTGTGACATCCAGTGCGCCCTTTCCGTCGTACGGTCGTACGACGGACGGGCCCGTTCGGGGCCACTCGTCCACCGGCGCGTGCCCGCCGTGTCCCCCCTCTGGTCGCGTGCAGGCCGAAGGGCAATCCCCACCCTTCGGGGCACGACCGGCTCCCGTGGCCCGACGCTGGCCCTCGTTCCATGGCGGAGCCACGGCGACCGCACCGAACCGGGTGCGGGGACGGCCGACGGCAGGCGAGTACCCGCACCTTGCCCAGCACGGGGGACGAGCCGCGGGCTGTCCGCGGCCTGCCGTGCGGTCAGGAGGAACGCGAGCAAGTGGCATGCGCGGTCCGTGGCGAGGCGGACCTTGCTGGCTGGTCAGTCCGCTCTGCCTTTTCGATCGGGTCGTCCTCCCCTTCGCAGGGGGTGGAGTACACCCATCGGCGTCGGGAACGACCCGCCGGTCCACCACGGTCCCGCGCACCCGAAGGCGCCGCGGCACACTCCCAGGGCCTGGGACGGGCGAGGTCCGGGTGCTGTCCAGGGGATGCGGGCGGTACGCGTCGGACGTCAAGAAGTTCTTGACAAGTCGGCCGCGTCAAGGTTTCCTTGACGCATGTTGATCTTGAATGTGAAGGCTCGACACCGGGACCTCTTTCCCACCACCACATCCATGGCCGCCGCGCTGCCGCTCGCCGTGGGCCTGCCGGCCATGACGGTGATGTTCGGCAACCGGCTCGGCACCTCGGCCACCGTCGCCCTGATCATCGCGGGCCTCGCACTCATCGCCTGCACGGCCGGGCTCGCCGCCCGAGCGGCGGCCCGCAACTCCGCCGAGCAGGCGCGCCGCGACGAGGCGATCCTCGACGCCCTCGAACCTCTCGTCGCACTGCGCCGATGAGTGGCGAGCCACTGCTCCACCCGGTGGAGATGGACCGGATCCGGGAAGGGATCGCGGCAGCCGTCCTCGGCGCCCCCGAGGGGCTGGCCGACTCGCTCGAACACGACGCCCACGGCTATCTGCGCCTGGTGGACGCCTCGCGCGTCGGCGCAGAGGAGGCGAGCCGGCTGCTGCGCGAGGCCGTTCAGGGCGCCAGGGCCGCCGGCCACAGCTGGGACACGGTGGGCCGCGTCCTGGGAGTGAGCCGCCAGGCCGCCCAGCAGCGCTTCGCGCACAAGGCCGCCGGCACGGGCCCATCGGCACCGCCCGCCGAGGGACCGAACACCGCCAAGCGCCGCACCCTCAGCGGCTTGTCCGCGTTCAACGAGATGGCCGCCCTGGAGGAAGCCGGCCGCGACGGCTGGCACATGATCGGCTACGGCCCCTTCTTCCACGAGGTGGAAGCATCAGGCCACCCCTGGGAACACTGCCGGGTCCCCCTCCCGTCCGCCGCGCGACACCGGCGGATGCAATCAGAAGGCTGGATTCCGGTTGGCGCGGGATGGTTCCCGTGGCGGTACTACAAGCGGCCCGCCAACTCACCGCAAGGACTGTCAACAGACTGATTCAGGGCGCGTTGGGCACCCCACCCAGGCCGCGTACCCGTACACGAGGGCGAGAACCAGTTCCCCGGCGGGGACACGGAGCGGGGACGGCACGCGGCCGGCACCTACGATGCCGACCCGGAGGGCCCCCGCCCGAACCGCTTCCGCCCGCTCCGGCTCGCCTTCGCTCCATCGAAACAGACCTCGTTTCGCTCACTCTGCCTACGGCACGTCGAGGCCGGCGCCCCGTTTCGGCCCCTGCCGAGCTCCGCCCAGTACCGCCCGGTGTTGCAGGTCTGCCGTGTGGCGGCAAATACGCCTTCAAGCCTGCAACAGCACGCTCTCCGGTATTTCCTGATTTACCGTCAGATAAATTCCACCGGATCCTCCCGACCCACAACTAAAGCAAGTAACCCGCCTTACACGCCTTACCCAGACCCTTCGGACAGGGGTTCACGGCACTGTCGTGTCCGACACCAGGCGCCGCCCCGGACCCACGGCTCCATCGCGGCGTGGATCCAGCCAGAGGCAGGGCGGGCCACGACTTGGCACGGTCCGACGCCCAGAACATCCCGGGCGGGGACCACACCACACCCCAGCAACACCGCAGACCGCGCCACCGAACAGCGACTGCGCGAGCTTCGAGGTTTCGCCGCTCCGCCTTGAACGGGCGCGCTCCGCGACTTCCGGGTGACCTGCGCTGCATGGGGTCCGGTCACCAAGCCCGTTAAACGAACAAGCTCTAGCGTGATCACCATATTGCTCCGGACTTCTTCTGGGGGCTGGAGTCCGCAACACGAGAGGCATCTTCATGAGGATTCGTTCCACAGTTACAGCACGTATTGCACGGGCAATGGGAGCCTTGGGCCTGGCGGGGGCAACGGTGCTCATAGCCGGCAGCAACGCCCACGCCTCGTACGGCGCCCCCTACGTCCGCTACGGCATGCAGGGCAAGGCGGTGTACTGCGTTCAGTACGGCATACGCCAGATCGGCCTCGGCACCGCAGGCGACGTCGTCGCTACGGACGGAATTTGGGGGGCCCGGACCGACAGCGCCGTCAGGGAGCTGCAACGCCGCGCGGGCTTGCAGGTGGATGGCGTCGTAGGCCGCGAAACGGGCGACATCATCTTTAGGGCAATCGCACACGAACAGCCGGCAAACGCGTTCGACTGCTGGAGTCACATACCGACGAAGAGCCGGTACCTCATGGGCTACGGCATCTAACGCCCCTCGGGTCACCGACCCCGGAAATACGCCGAGGGGCTTCCTGACCTCCCTTCGAGAAGTACTCATTCGCTGGACCTGGTTCGGGTGGTGACGGCACATCACCACCCGAACCAGTCAACCAGCAAACGGGCCGGTCACTGCGCCAACGCCACGCACGCACCGAGCTTGATGCGGGGCGCCGGGAGGCTGTTCCAGTTTCTGACCGAGAGGAAGGAAAAGAACAGCGTGGCCATCGCCTCGAACGAATCGCTCGCAGCCTGGACCAAGGCCTTCACCGACTCGCGGCTCTGCGCGGCCATCGTCGACCGGCTCGCGTGCAACGGCGCCACCATCGGCACCGGAACCGGGTACTACCGCCTCGCGCAGACGGCGGCCACACAACATCAGGACCATGCATAGGCGAGCCTGGTGCTCTCGCGCTCACTACAGGAATCAAACCCTCCTCCGATCCTGGAAAGCCGACGACCTTCTTCGCGGCGAGCGGAGACAGAGCCATGGGTCCGGCCCAGCCCTGCTGAACCAGCGCGACCTTCCCGGGCAGGGGGGCGACCATTTCGTGCGCGTCGGCGGCGGAAGTCCGTATTCCTCGGCGTTGTGCACCGGGGGCCGAGGCCACCCTGGGCCAAGCCCAAGGCGCCGGGGCCGGACGCGCCACGCCCACCACAAAGGCCCCCGCCTGGGCCCCAGACGCCCCAGCCCCGGGGAAGCGGCGCGACCAGCCCCA
>NZ_JBHWJJ010000021.1:0-87789 GCF_042732005.1 Streptomyces sp. NPDC059851
GACATCCAGCGGGGCGGAGTGCTGCGCGGCGGGAGGTACGGGCGCGGGCGCGGGCCGGCGCTCTGCCGGCGGGCCAGGCGTCATGCCGCAGGAGGGCGTCGCCCTCTCCTCCGCCTCCCCGCCGGGCCTCAGTGGCAGGTGAAGGTCTTGTTGGCGGTGCTCGTACTCAGCGTGCAGGTCCGGCCCCGTACCGCACCGGTCCGGTCGCGGAAGGCGAGCCCCCAGGTGGTGCCGTCGTAGCGGAGGTCGGCGAACCCGAAGACCCCCGCACCTCCCGGGTTCTGCAGCTGGGTGATCGACTGGTGGACCTGTTGCGGTGGTGTGCCGATCGACTGTCGTTCGACGTTGCTGTCGTCCGGCCCGTCGTCCAGCGGTCCGCCCGCGGAGCCCACGGTCAGCTGCGGTGGGCGGGCGGTGTTGAAGTCGAGCATCTGGTACAGGTGGATGTGGCCCGACAGCGCCAGGCGCACGTTGTCCGCCAGACGCTGCAGATGGGTGCCGGCGACCGCCCTGTCGAGGACGGGAGTCACCCATGTCACCGCGCCGGGCGTAAACCCGGCCGCCTTCACCATCCACAGCGGCTTGTGCGTCAACACGAAGTAGTCGTCGTGGGGATGCTGCGCCGCGGCCTGGTTCACGGCGTCGAACTGCCTGGTGAAGACGGACTGGTTCGCCGTCCCTCCGTTGTCCGCCGGGTCGGCGAACGAGGAGTCCACGTTGGCGAGGGTCAGGGTGCCGGCGCGGAGCAGCGCGACCGGGCTGAAAAGGGTGCAGCGTCCGTCGTTGCGGAGGTCGTCTGCGAGGTAGCGGAACCACGCACCGCCCGCACCGCCCTGCAGCCCGGGGTTGCAGTCCTCGTGGTTGCCCCGGGCCAGGGCGACCGGAGCCGCGGCCAGCAGCCGTTCGGCCGGCCGGAAGAAGTCGGCGACGACGCAGTCCCAGCTGGCGGCCTCGGCGCGATTCGTACAGCCCGGATTCTGCACCTGGTCGTTCTCCCGGCTGGGGTCCTCCCGGTAGAGGTAGTCACCGGTGTGGATCACGAGATCCGGACGCGTCCGGTCCGTCACCCTGTTCGCGATCTGCTCGAAGGGCCAGCCGTTCGCGCAGTCCTGCACGGGGCCCGTCACCGGGACCGAGCAGCCGGTGTCGCCGATCACGGCGATCCTGGACGGACGTGTGGTCGCGGTCCACCGCGGCAGGGGGAGCTGACCGCTCGCCGGATGCAGCGTGTCCGCGTGGACCGTCGTGAGTTCTAGCACCGCGTTGGAGGCCGTCAGGGGCACCCCGACCTCGCAGACGGTGGTCGGGAACTGGGACGTTGAGGGCGTGCTCACCAGGTGCAGGGGGAACGACCCCCTGCTACCCATGTAGGTGTAGCGCACCGAGGGGCACGACTGGCTGGAGTCGTTGGTCACGTAGCGGATCTGGGTGCCACGGCTGGTCAGCTGGGTCCACGCCCAGGCGTCGGTGCCGGTCGGTCCGCCCGGTGGATCTGTCGGCCCGGGGGGATGCGGCCCCGCGCCGATGGGGCCGGTCTGAGCAGGGGTCGCGCCTGCCGGGACCGCCGTGGCCAGCAGGCCCGCCACCGCGAGGGCGACGATCCGAAGCATCATGCGCACGTTCCTCCGTCCGCGTGCCCCGGGCAGTCGGCGCATCTCGCCGCCTGGGAGCACACCCGAGACCGTTACCTCGGCGGCAGGTCCGTGTACCCACGACGCAGGCGAACGGCCTATACGGCCGGGCCGCAGTCCGGGTGGTCCGACGCCCCCGTTCGGACACCGGACCACCGGTCCGGTGTCCGTCGGCGTTCGTGGAGCCTACGCCCGCACCCAGCCGGTGAGCGCGCCCGAGCTGGCCGGGGCCAGGTCGAGGACCGGGCCGCCCTCGTCCTTCGAGTCACGGACGTGCACGACGTCGGGGCAGGCGGCCGCCTCGACGCACGAGTGCCTAAGTGCCTACGCGTGCGCCACCCGCGCCCGAGTCGTGGCCCGAGTCGTGACGTCAGCCGGTCGGGGTCGGTGACGGTCCCGGAGACGGGACGGAGCGCACGAGTTCGCCCAGTGTCGGCACCGACTCCGGGCGGGAGCGGACGGCGTCCGTGCACTCCCAGGCGCGCGGCGGGTCCGCGTCCGGCCCGCCGAGGACCACCGGACCGGATCCCGGGGACACGGTTTCGTTGCCCGCGAAGGTGCACACCACCTGTGCCAGGGCGACCGGCATCAGGTCTTCCGGCTTCTTGCTGAGCCGGACCGTGCCCGCCGGGTCGCCCGGCCGGTTCTCGGCGACGGTCAGCCCGCCCGGGACGACGCTGGTGAAGCCCGCGTCGCGCTCCTCCTGCGAGAGCTCCCGCTCCAGGGCCTCCAGCAGGGCTTCGGCCGCCAGCAGCGCGGGGTCCTTCGTGGGCTTCTTCTCCGCTATCGGGACGACCCGCTCGACGCCGACCAGCTGCGAGCCGCACACCAGCTCCACGGTGGCCCGGAATCCCTGTGCGCTGCCCTGTTGGGCCGGTATGTCGCAGGAGACCCGGGAGGGCGCCGGGCCGACGTCGACCGGCACGGTCGTGGCCCGGATCCCGCATCCGGCCGTCAGGGACGCGAGGCCCCACAGCACCGCGGCCGCGGCGGCCGTCCTACGCGTTCGCGTCGTCGCCACCGGCGATCACCTTCCCCACGTCCACCGGCAGCCGCAGCGTGAACAGCGCGCCGCCGCCCTCGGCGTTCGCCGCGGTGATCTCGCCGCCGTGGATGTGCGCGTTCTCCACGGCGATGGACAGGCCCAGGCCGCTTCCGTCCGACTTGGGGCGGGAGGCGCTGGCCTTGTAGAAGCGGTCGAAGACGTGCGGCAGCACCTCTTCGGGGATGCCCGGCCCGTTGTCCCGTACGGCGATGACGAGCCACTCGTCCTCGACGCGCACCGAGACCCGCACCGGGGAGCCGCCGTGCTTGAGGGCGTTGCCGATGAGGTTGGCGAGGATGACGTCGAGGCGGCGCGGGTCGAGGCGGGCCATGATGCCGCGCTCGGCGTCGAGTTCGACCGCGTCGAGCCAGGCCCGCGCGTCGATGCAGGCCGTGACCTGGTCGGCGACGTCCACGTCGTCGATCACGAGGCGGGCGGTCCCGGCGTCGAAGCGGGTGACCTCCATCAGGTTCTCGACGAGGTCGTGCAGGCGCCGGGTCTCGCTGACGACCAGCGTCACGGCCGGTGCGATCATCGGGTCGAGGTCGTCGACCTCCTCCTCCAGCACCTCGGCGACCGCCGTCAGCGCGGTGAGCGGCGTGCGCAGCTCGTGCGACATGTCGGCGACGAAGCGGCGGCTGGCCTCCTCGCGCGCGCTCATGTCGGCGACCTTCTTCTCCAGGGCCTCCGCGGTCCGGTTGAAGGTGCGCGACAGGTCGGCGAGTTCGTCGTTGCCGGAGACGTCGAGCCGGTGGTCGAGCTCGCCCTCGCCGAGGCGGCGGGCGGCGTCGCCGAGCCGCTGGACGGGCCTGAGGACCGTACGGGCGGCGGCCTGCGCGAGCAGCGCGGAGCCGAGCAGGGCGAGGCCGGTCGCGATGGTCAGGGACCAGCCGAGCGCGTTGAGGTCGTCGCGCTCCTGCGCGAGGGACTTGTACATGTAGCCGGTGGGCCCGCCGCCGACGATCCGGGTGCCGCCGACGAGGTACGGGTTGCCGTTCGGCTTCGTGCGCTGCCAGTACATGTGGTACTCGGAGTCGCTCGCCGCGGTCGGCTTCTGCCGGTCGTTGACGGCCCGCTGCAGGCTCTCGGGGACGTCCTCCAGCCGGAAGGAGTCGGGGCCGGCCGCGCCGAACACCATGCGCCGGTCGGCGCGTTCGTCCACGAGCAGCACGCTGTACCCGGGGCTGCTGCCCGCCATCAGGTCGGCGGTTCGCTGGAGTTCCTCGGGGGTGGGGTCGGCGGGCAGGGCGGCGGCCCGCAGCTGCATCTCCTGCCGGAAGTCGCCGAGGGCCGCGTCCTGGGTACGGGTGAGCACGGCCTCGCGGTTGAGCCAGTACGCGATGCCGGACGCGGACACCGCGGCCGCCAGGGCGACGAGGGAGAACACCATGAGGAGCCGCAGCCGCAGGCTGGTCCAGCGCCGGCCCGCGAACAGAGCCTTGATCACTGCGGCGAGTCCAGGCGGTAGCCGACACCCCGTACGGTGCGGATGAGGGTGGGTGAGGAGGGCACTTCCTCCACCTTGGCGCGCAGCCGCTGGACGCAGGCGTCCACGAGCCGGGAGTCGCCGAGGTAGTCGTGCTCCCACACCAGCCGCAGCAGTTGCTGCCGGGACAGGGCCTGCCCGGGCCGCCGGCTGAGCTCCAGCAGCAGCCGCAGCTCGGTCGGCGTCAGCTGGAGGTCCTCGCCGTTCTTCGTCACCGTCATCGCGGCCCGGTCGATGACCAGGGACCCGAAGACGGCGGAGTCGTTGGCCTCCCGCTCGCCGCGGCGCAGCACGGCCCGGATCCGGGCGTCGAGCACCCGGCCCTGGACCGGCTTGACGACGTAGTCGTCGGCCCCGGACTCCAGGCCGACCACCACGTCGATGTCGTCGCTGCGCGCGGTCAGCAGGATGATCGGCAACTGGTCGGTGCGGCGGATCCGCCGGCACACCTCGAAGCCGTCGATCCCGGGCAGCATCACGTCCAGCACGATCAGGTCCGGCCGCTGCTCGCGGAGCAGTTTCAGGCCGTCCTCGCCCGTCGCCGCGGTGGCCACACGGTGGCCCTGGCGGGTCAGGGAGAGTTCGAGGGCCGTGCGGATGGCGTCGTCGTCCTCGATCAGCAACAGGAAAGGCACGGCCACATTCTGTCCCATGGCGGTTGGGAGTTCGACCGTCGGGCACGCGGGTTCTCGCCGGGGCCGGCTGTGACAGGCCTGTGACAGTCGACGGACACCGCGGTTAAGTCCGCCGGGCAGTCTTTAACCAACGCACCGAGCAGGACGCGGAAACCAGGAACCGAAAGCAGACTCCACGACGGGGGGCGCGGGATGAACACGCTGCACAGCACCACCACCAGCGCGGTTGTCACGCGGCTGCACGATGTGAACCGCCGGGCAGGTGCCCGTTCGGTGACGGTCGCCCGTCCCCGGCAGGCGCACACGGTGGCCATCGACGCGAAGACGTACCGGCCGGCCGCCCCGGTTCCGGCCCCGCTCCCCGAGCCCCGGCTGTCCTCCACCTCGGAGGCGGAGTTCACGGCGTACGTCCAGGAGCGGCGTGCCGCGCTGTACGCGACGGCCTTCCACCTGACCGGCGACCGGTACGAGGCCGAGGACCTGCTGCAGAGCGCGCTGTTCTCCACGTACCGGGCCTGGGACCGGATCAGCGACAAGGCGGCCGTCGGCGGCTACCTGCGGCGCACGATGACGAACCTGCACATCAGTGCCTGGCGCCGGCGCAAGCTGAACGAGTACCCGACGGAGGAGCTGCCGGAGACGGCCTCCGACGCGGACGCCATGCGCGGTACGGAGCTGCGCGCGGTGCTGTGGCAGGCGCTGGCCCGGATCCCGGAGCCGCAGCGCACGATGCTGGTGCTGCGCTACTACGAGGGCCGGACGGACCCGGAGATCGCGGAGATCCTCGGGATCAGCGTCGGCACGGTGAAGTCGAGCATCTGGCGCTCGCTGCGCCGGCTGCGGGACGACGAGGCCCTGAGCTTCGGCCGTGACGAGGCGGAGTCCTTCGAGGAGCTCGTCGCGTAACGCCGAGGGGCCACACGAAGCCAATGGCCGGGGGGCCGTCCTACGGGGGTGGGGCGGTGGCCATGGGGGGGAATGCGCGGGATCAGTCGGTCGGGGGTCCGACTGATCCCGCGCACCTTTTTTGTACGGGGTGGCGGCGCCGCGCCGGTGGCGTGCCCGGCAACGTTGGCCGGGTTGCCCGTTGCCGGTGATGTCAGCTGTCGGGCTGCCCCGAGGCCTTCTTGCGGACGACCTCGAACGGGACGTCACCGGTGTGGAGGGACTCGCCGCCCGGGACGCAGTTGTCCTCCGGGACGGTTCCGAGCCCGTCGCAATGCCGGGAGCTGAGCCGCACCGTCCGGTTGGCGACGCCCCGTTCACGGGCCCGAGCATGACGCGTGACGACATGTAACCGATATCGGACACGCCGCCCATCTGCCACACGGCTGACCACCCTCAGCCCCGTGCCGGTTGGAAATGCCGCCACCTCCAACCGGCACGCCCCCGCCCCGGCGGAGGTTCGCGGTCCCAGCACGGGACGGCAGCGCCGCGCTAGACGGCGGCCGGAGCGCTCGGCGAGCGGTGGCGGCCGGCAGCGGCGGCAGCAAGACGGCCCAGGGCCTCGTCGCGGCCGCAGGGGTGGGCGCCGAGGGCGACGTGCCGGGCGACGATGCCCCGCTCGGCCCGCATCAGGCGCAGCCCGCGCCGCAGCAGGAACAGCACCGACTTGCGGCCCTCGTGCAGATCGCGGAGCAGGCGGCGGCGGAACGTGGTGGACGGGCGGCCGCGCAGGCAGAGGGCGTCGGCGAGCAGCCCGAGCTCCTGACAGCGGGCCACGATGTCGGCCGCGAAGATCCCCTCGGCGATGAAGAGCGGCGTCCGGGAAATGTCGAGGGTCTCCGTGCCGGTCCGGGACGAGGTGGCGATGTCGTAGACGGGCACCTCCGTACGGCCCGTGCGGCACAGCTGCGCGATGGCGTCGACGGCGACGTCGGCGTCCCACGACAGCGGGGAGTCCCAGTCGATGTCGGAGCTTCCCTCGACCAGGGGGAGGGAGGGGTCGTCGCCCTCCTTGTAGAAGTCGTCCAGACGCAGTACCGGCAGCCCGGAACGGGCGGCGAGCGAGGACTTTCCGGAACCCGAAGGCCCGGTCAACAGGACGACACGCGTAGGCAAAGGAGAGGAGGCGCTCACGGAACACCAGTCTGACGCATTCCCCCGCGCGTGGGACGCCATCTGCCGCCCGTTGGTATCGAGGATCACACCTCCACTACGCTGCGTGCGCACGCGAACACGACCACAGGCGGGATTTCCCATGGCACGTCACGCAGCCCCCGGTAGCTCCTCCGCCCTGCGCTCCGCGGGCCTCACGGTCACCATGGCCGGTGCGGCGCTCGCGATGGCCGCGGGCGGCGCCCGGGCGGGCGAGCTGTCGGTTCCGGCGGCGGTCGCCGGGGTCGTCGACCCGATCGCGAACCTCAAGGTGAACCCGCTGGCCCGCACGGGCGTGGACCCGCTGGACAACGGCATCGCCACGAAGGTGGCGGACTTCCCGTCGGTCGGCACCGGCATGGTCACCGGCGCCCTCACCCGGGGCCCGTCGGTCGCGGAACTCCCCGACGCGGCCGTCAGCTCCCTGCTCGGGCCCCTGACCGGCGGCCAGTAGACCGGCCCGGAAAAGGACAACCCCGGCAGCACGGGGGTTGCTGCCGGGGTTGGTACGGGGGGGCTGCGTCAGTAGGACGAGCCCGAGGCGCCGAGGGAACCCGTCGGGTGCCAGACCGTCTTGGTCTCCAGGAACGCCGTCATGCGCGCCGTACCCTGGTCGCCCGTCCAGTCGTCCACAGGCTGTGGACGCAGGACGCGCTTCAGGTTGTCGGCGGCGGCGATCTCCAGCTCCTTGGCGAGCGCCGCGTCGGCACCCGTCAGGTCGATCGCGTTGACGTCCTGGTGGGCCGCGAGGTGCGGACCCATCTTGGAGGCCTTGCCGGACAGGATGTTGACGACGCCGCCCGGCAGGTCGGAGGTGGCGAGCACCTCGCCCAGGGAGAGCGCGGGCAGCGGGGCCTTCTCGCTGGCGATGACGACCGCGGTGTTGCCGGTCGCGATCACCGGGGCGATCACGGAGACCAGGCCCAGGAAGGACGAGGCCTGCGGGGCGATGACCGTGACGACACCGGTCGGCTCGGGGGTGGAGAGGTTGAAGTACGGGCCCGCGACCGGGTTGGCCCCGCCCACGACCTGAGCGATCTTGTCGGTCCAGCCCGCGTACCAGACCCAGCGGTCGATGGCCGCGTCCACGACCGCAGCCGCCTTGGACTTCGACAGGCCCTCGGCCTCGCCGACCTCGCGGACGAACTGGTCGCGGCGGCCCTCCAGCATCTCGGCGATGCGGTAGAGGATCTGACCGCGGTTGTAGGCGGTCGCGCCGGACCAGCCGCCGAAGGCCTTGCGGGCGGCGACGACCGCGTCACGGGCGTCCTTGCGGGAGGACAGCGGGGCGTTGGCCAGCCAGTTGCCCTTGGAGTCGCTCACCTCGTACACCCGGCCGCTCTCGGAGCGGGGGAACTTGCCCCCGACGTACAGCTTGTAGGTCTTGAAGACGTTCAGACGCGCGGTCGACTCAGACATCGAGGTAAGCCTCCAGGCCGTGGCGGCCGCCCTCGCGGCCGAAGCCCGACTCCTTGTAGCCGCCGAAGGGCGAGGTCGGGTCGAACTTGTTGAACGTGTTGGCCCAGACGACACCGGCGCGGAGCTTGTTCGCGACCGCGAGGATGCGCGAGCCCTTCTCCGTCCAGATGCCGGCGGACAGGCCGTACTGGCTGTTGTTGGCCTTGGCGACGGCCTCGTCCGGCGTACGGAAGGTCAGCACGGACAGCACCGGGCCGAAGATCTCGTCGCGGGCGATGGTGTGCGCCTGGCTGACGTTCGTGAAGACCGTCGGGGCGAACCAGTAGCCGGCGGACGGCAGCTCGCAGGCCGGGGACCAGCGCTCGGCGCCCTCGGCCTCGCCGGTGTCCGCGAGGGCGGTGATCCGGGCGAGCTGCTCGGCGGAGTTGATCGCGCCGATGTCGGTGTTCTTGTCGAGCGGGTCGCCGAGGCGGAGGGTGCTCAGGCGGCGCTTGAGGGAGTCCAGCAGCTCGTCGTGGATCGACTCCTGGACCAGCAGGCGGGAGCCGGCGCAGCAGACCTGGCCCTGGTTGAAGAAGATGCCGCCGACGATGCCCTCGACGGCCTGGTCGATGGGGGCGTCGTCGAAGACGATGTTGGCGCCCTTGCCGCCCAGCTCCAGGGTGAGCTTCTTGTCCGTGCCGGCGACCTGACGGGCGATGGCCTTGCCGACCGCGGTGGAGCCGGTGAAGGCGACCTTGTTGACGTCCGGGTGCGCGACGAGCTCGGCGCCCGCGTCCCCGTAGCCGGGGATGATGTTGACGACGCCCTTGGGCAGTCCGGCCTGGCGGCAGATGTCCGCGAAGAACAGGGCGGACAGCGGGGTCGTCTCGGCGGGCTTGAGGACGACGGTGTTGCCGGCGGCCAGCGCCGGGGCGATCTTCCACGCGAGCATCAGCAGCGGGAAGTTCCACGGGATGACCTGGCCGGCGACGCCCAGCGGGCGCGGGTTGGCGCCGTAGCCGGCGTGGTCGAGCTTGTCGGCCCAGCCCGCGTAGTAGAAGAAGTGCGCGGCGACCAGCGGGAGATCCGCGTCGCGGGTCTCCTTGATCGGCTTGCCGTTGTCGAGGGTCTCCAGGACGGCCAGCTCGCGGCTGCGCTCCTGGATGATCCGGGCGATGCGGAAGAGGTACTTGGCACGCTCGGAGCCGGGCAGCGCCGACCACTTCTCGAAGGCCTTGCGGGCGGCCCGGACCGCGCGGTCGACATCCGCGGCACCTGCCTGGGCGACCTCGGCGAGGACCTCCTCGGTGGACGGCGAGACGGTCTTGAAGACCTTGCCGTCGGCCGCGTCGGTGAACTCGCCGTCGATGAAGAGGCCGTAGGAGGGGGCGATGTCGACGACCGAGCGGGACTCGGGAGCCGGTGCGTACTCGAATGCAGATGCCATGGTGATCAGTCCACCGTCACGTAGTCGGGACCGGAGTAACGGCCGGTGTTCAGCTTCTGGCGCTGCATCAGCAGGTCGTTGAGCAGGCTGGAGGCACCGAAGCGGAACCACTCGTTGGTCAGCCAGTCCTCGCCCGCGGTCTCGTTGACCAGGACCAGGAACTTGATGGCGTCCTTCGTGGTGCGGATGCCGCCGGCCGGCTTCACGCCGATCTGGATGCCGGTCTGCGCCTTGAAGTCGCGGACGGCTTCGAGCATGAGCAGCGTGTTGGCGGGCGTGGCGTTGACGCCGACCTTGCCGGTGGAGGTCTTGATGAAGTCGGCACCCGCGAGCATGCCGATCCAGGAGGCCCGGCGGATGTTGTCGTACGTCGACAGCTCACCGGTCTCAAAGATGACCTTGAGACGGGCAGCGGTGCCGTCCGGGCGGACGCAGGCCTCCTTGACGGCCTTGATCAGCTCGTACGTCTCCAGGTAGCGGCCGGCGAGGAAGGCGCCACGGTCGATGACCATGTCGATCTCGTCGGCGCCGGCGGCGACGGCGTCACGGGTGTCCGCGAGCTTGACCGGCAGGGCGGCGCGGCCGGCCGGGAAGGCGGTGGCCACGGACGCCACCTTCACGTCGGCGCCGTTCAGGGCGGCCTTGGCGGCGGCCACCATGTCCGGGTAGACGCAGACCGCTGCGGTCATGGGGGTCGTACGGTCGGTGGGGTCGGGGTGGACGGCCTTGGCGGCGAGCGACCGGACCTTGCCCGGGGTGTCGGCACCCTCAAGCGTGGTCAGGTCGATCATCGAGATGGCCAGGTCGATGGCGTACGCCTTGGCCGAGGTCTTAATCGAACGGGTACCGAGCGCGGCCGCGCGGGCCTCCAGGCCGACGGCGTCCACGCCGGGCAGCCCGTGCAGGAACCGGCGCAGCGCACTGTCGGACGTCGTCACGTCGGCGAATGCGGGGGTGGTGGGCATGGTCACCACACGAGCATATCTACGCGCGTAGCGACCTGTCACCCCCTGACGGTGCACATCTGTGCGGAGCTGAGCCCATTCGGGCGGGGCCGGGTGCCGGGCGAGCCGCGGCGCGGAAGCGGAATGCCCTGGTCACAGCCGTTACACGGCCATGACAGGAATCCCACGCTCCGGCCGAACAAGATCCGTAGATTTCTTTTCAGCAGCCCGCCAGAACTCACCGGATGAAAGCCCGACAGAGAAAACGCGGCATGCGACTCTCCCACCTACCCGCGACACAGCTTCCAGGAGTCGTTATGCGTACCGCCGTCCGTACCTCGATCGTCACCGCCGCCCTCGCCGGGGCGCTGTTGGCCCCCGCCGCAACCGGCGTGGCCGGCGCGTTCGCCGCCCCGGCCGCCGCACACGGCGCGGTCTCGGTGTACGGAACCGTCTCGAACAACGACCGGTACGCGGGCGAGCCCGTCTACATCGGCGAGGGCCTGGTCGCTGTGCTGCGGAACGGGGCGGAGGGCCCGGAGGCCTGGATCCGGTTCGTGGGCTCGCAGTGGAAGCCCGGCGACGTCTACATGGTCCACGTGCTGACGGTCCTGGACCGGAGCCGCCTCAGCGACACCGCGAACGGGCTCCTCCTCTCCCTCACCGGGGCCGACACCTCCGCCCCGGTGCTGACGGTCGCCAAGGACGGGGTCTCCAAGTCCTACCCGCTGCCCAAGGCCGAGGCCGCGAAGACCCCGAAGGCCCCGGAGGTCCCGAAGGCCCCGAAGACCCCGGTCAAGCCGGCCCCGGAGGCCCCGAAGTCCCCGAGGTCCCCCGAGGCCCCGAAGACCCCGGCCACGACGGTCAAGGACCGCTACGACGGCGAGGTCGTGCTCGTCGGCAAGGGCCGGATCGCGGTGCTGCGCCACGACTCCGAGGGCCCCGAGGTCTGGGTCCGCGCCGTCGCCGAGAACTGGAAGCCGGCCGACGGACGGGCGGGCCGTGTCCTGGCGACGCTGGACCTCTCCCGCCCCCGCGCGGTGGTCGACGGCACCGCGTACGAGCTCGCCAAGACCGACGACGGCCGCTACGGCCTCACCGTCCACGTGCAGGGCGAGGGCGCCTCGGACTTCTACCTGCTGCCGGAGGCCACGCCCTCCACCAAGAACACTGCCAAGACCACTGACAAGACCACTGTCGCCGTGAAGCCGGCCGCCGACGTGAAGCCGCAGACCGGCGCGCAGACGGTGGTCGTGCCGCAGGGCGCGGTCGCCGCGGGCGCCGAGATCGCGGCCGAAGACACCGACAACAGCACCACCCTCGCTGCCGGCGGCGGCCTGATCGCGATCCTCGCCGGGCTCGGCGCGGCCTGGATCGCCCGCAACCGCGCCGCCCGCAACCGCGCCTGACCCACAACGCCGGACGGGAGGCACACCCCCAGTGCGCCTCCCCGCTCCCTCCCGCAACAACTGCACTACCGGCACTACCGGCACTACCAGCACCACTTCAGCACGTCCCGGCCCTCCTCAGGCCACACCGCACCACCCACACCCCATCCGGCGGGCCGCCCCAGTGGCGGCCCGCCGGGCCGGTTTCCCGGAGCACCCCCATGGCCCACCGCCCACGCCCGCCGCTCGCCGCCGCCCTCCTCGCACCGGCCGCCCTGCTCTGCCTGGCCGCGCTGACCGGCTGCGCCGGCGCCCCGGCAGCCCCGGCCACGTCCCCGCCGCACATCGCGGCGGCGTCGGCGCCCCCGCCCGCGGCCTCCGCCGACGGCGGCGCCCCGGCGGGGCCCGCGGCCGCCCTGCCCGCCTCCGAGCCGGTCCGGGTCCGGATCCCGGCGGCCGGTGTGGACACCGGGCCGCTGCTCCGGCTGGGCCTGGCGGCCGACGGCACGGTCGAGGTGCCTTCCGTGGCCGACGCCGACCGGATCGGCTGGTACACCGGGGCCGTCACCCCGGGCGAGACCGGCCCGGCCGTGCTGATCGGGCACTTCGACACTGCCCGCGGCCCGGCCGTGCTGCGGGACGTTTCGAAGATCCGGACCGGCGATGAGATCGCCGTCACCCGGGCGGACGGCGGCACCGCGGTCTTCCGGGTGCGCGAGCTGGAGCAGGTGTCCAAGAAGCGCTTCCCCACCGCCAAGGTCTACGGGAACACCGCCGGCCCGGAACTGAGGCTGATCACGTGCGGCGGGAAGCTCACCGACGGCCACCGCCCCGACAACATCATCCTGTACGCCGATCTCGTGGGTCCAGGGCCCGTGAGGCAGAATCGGGCGCATGAGCAGCCAGCAGCCCGATGACGAGCCGGTCTACGACGACCGGGTCTACCGCTCCCCCATGGCCGTGGTCACCGGGGTCCTGCTGCTGGCCCTGATCGTGTGGCTGTGCGGGGACGCCCTGGTGCGGGGGTCGGGCAGCGCCCGCTGGTACGCCGCGGCCATCGCCCTGTGCGCCGTACCGCTGACGGTGGCGTTCACCATCCGCCCGGCGGTCTTCGCCAACGAGAACCGGATGCGGGTGCGCAATCCCTTCCGGATCATCGAGCTGCCCTGGGCCGCCGTGGACGCCGTCCGGGCCGGGTACTCCGCCGAGGTGCTGGCCGAAGGGGCGAAGTACCAGCTGTGGTCGGTGCCCGTCTCGCTGCGCGAGCGGAAGAAGGCGAACCGGCAGCAGCTCAGCCGCCGCGGTGGGCTCACCGGCAGGGGCCTGACCGGGCAGCACAAGGCTGCCGACGGGGCGAAGGGCGCCGCGGCGCCCGCCGAACCGCAGCGGGCGCACGCGGACCAGGTGGTGGACGAACTGCGCGAGTTGGCCGAGCGCGGTGCCTCGCGGGCCGGAGCGCAGGGCGCTGTGCGCGTGCGCTGGTCGTACGAGATCATCGCGCCGGCCGTCGTGGGAGCCGTGCTCCTGATCGTGCTCCTCGCCCTGCGCTAGACCGTCCCCTCCGGCACTCCGGTCACCTGCGGCTCACCAGCGCACCGGCTCCTTGTCGGTGCACAGGGCCCAGATGATGAACACGGCCACCGCGATGACGACGAGCGACCACAGTGGCTGGTACGGCAGCCAGAGGAAGTGGACGATCACCGACAGCGAGGCCAGGACGATACCGGCGATCCGGGCCCAGGGTGCTCCCTTGAGCAGGAAGATGCCGACGATCAGGACGATGATTCCGAGGATCAGGTGGATCCAGCCCCAGCCGGTCAGGCTGAACTTGTAGATGTAGTCGCCGATGCGGGTGTAGAAGATGTCGTCCTGGGCGATGGCGGCGATGCCTTCGATGATCGCGAAGACACCATTGACCACCATCAGGACGCCGGCGAGCACCGTGCCGCCGGTCGCCCAGGGATGGGAGGCGCCGGATTTGCCGGCGGGTGCGGGCGTGGGAGTGGTCGTCATCGCGCCACCTCGCCTCTCGCTCGAATGGGTGGGGGCCATTCGAGCCTGCGGGCCTGCCGCCCGCCCGGCGACCCGCACTGAGCCGAATGGGTGACGGCTGCCCCGCCGCGCCAGCGGCCTGCGCACCCCTGGACGGCTTGTGCGGGCTCGTCCCGGCCGGTTCAGATCTCGCAGGCCAGCTGGACGTTCGTGCCGCTCTCCCCGTCGCAGTCGTCGGCGTCCGCGCTGCCGTTGAGGGTGTCGTTGGCAGGACCGCCGCGCAGGAAGTCGTCGCCCGGGCCACCGGTGACGAAGTCCATGCCGCCCACGGCGCCGATCGAGTCGTTGGTGAACCGGGCGTCGGCGTTGTCGCCGATGATGCGGTCGTTCCCGCCGCGTCCGTCGATCACGTCGTGGCCCGCGGTCGCCCCGGCGGGGTCGGCCAGGCCGCTGTCCCCGGCGAGGACGGTCTCGCCCGCGCGGCCCCCGAGGATGCGGTCGTTGCCGGAGCCGACGGCTCTGCCGGAGTACGTCCGGTGGTCGCCCCAGGCGCCGAAGCCGCCGTCCTCACCGAGGTCGATGATGTCGTCGCCGCCGCTGCCGCTGACGTTGCCCAGGACCGAGGTGCTGTCGCCGGCGGCGAGGCCGTTGTTTCCGGGGCCCTCCAGCAGCACGTCGTCTCCGGCGCCGGCGGCCTCGTAGAAGCCGGCCGAGTCGCCGGTGAGGTTGTCGCTGTCCCGGCCGCCTTCGAGGCGGTCGTTCGCGCCGCCGGTGGCACGGTCGCCGACGCTGTCGCCGGTCAGGGCATCCTCCCCGTCCCCGCCGAACAGCAGGTCCGCCGAGGCGCCGTTCGCGGTGCCCTGGACTGCGTAGTGGTCACCGATCAGCGAGTCGCCCGCGGCCCCGCCGACGAGGCTGTCGCGGCCGGTGGGCCCGGTGGCGTCGCCGGTCCAGGCGACGTCGTCGCCGACGAGTAGGTCGCCGCCGGCCCCGCCGTCCACCTGGTCGTCGCCCGCGCCGCCCGCGATCTGGTCGTCGCCGCTCCCGCCGATCAGGACGTCGCCGCCGCCGAGACCGCAGATCTTGTCGTGGCCGCCCCGGCCGTCGATGACGTCGCGGCCCTCCGTACCGATGAGGACGTCGTCCCCGGGTGTGCCGACGGTGCCGGTGACGGTCGCGTTGAAGCAAGTCGGCTCGGCGGCGTGGGCCGGGACCGCGCCGAACCCGGCCAGGGCGGCGGCCACGACCTGGGCGCCGACCAGGGCGGCGGTCCGCCGGACGGGCCGGGCGCGGCCCCCTCCGGCCCTTCGGTGTCCGAACATGGCTGCTTCCTTCCACTGCTTCCGGTGTGCGTCGTCACGCTCACTGTGCGTGATGGCGGCCGGACTCCGGGAAGGCTCGTCCACAACCTCGGTGTTTTCATCCGATCGGATTCTCATCAGACCCCACCGCCCCGGGCATTTCGGAACCGGAGCCACCGTGCAGTGCGTCCTCGCCGGTGTGCAGCGTCATGAGGTCGGCCCCCGCGCCGCCACCGCCATACACCTGCGGCTCCGGCTCCTCGGCGGGGGCCTGCTGGTCGCCCATCTGCTCCTCGTCGGCTGGCTCACCCTGCGCCCCCTGGACATCCCCTGGGCGGCCGCCGCGAACCTGACCCCCTTCGACGGGATCAGGGCCGATCTCGCGCGCGGGCCGCTGGAGGCCGCCCGCCGCATCGGCGAGGGCCTGGCGCTGCTCGCCCCCCTCGGCGTCCTGCTGCCCCTGGCCGGCGGCAGCCTGGCGCCCTCGCCGCTGGCCGCGTGGTCCTCGCTGGCGCGGACGGCCGCCGCGGGCGCGCTCGTGTCGATCGGCATCGAGATGCTGCAGAGCGCCGTCCCGGGCCGGGTTCCCGACGTGGACTCGGTGCTGCTGAACACCCTCGGCGTGGTGCTGGCCCACGCGGCGGTCGTACCGGCGCTGCGGGCGCGGCTGCGGCGCTCGCAGCAGGCCCGGAATTCCCGGCTCCCTCAGGGGCCCACCCCGAGAATTACCAGGGTCGGGCTGGGACCCTGGACCGACGTTCTGTCAGCGGTGCCGCGGGAGTATTGAGGCATCGCGGGAAAACCCCGCGCATGCGACAGAGGAGACCCCATGAGCGCCCTTACGCGCCCCCGTGACGGCCGTTGGATCGGCGGCGTCTGCGCCGGCCTGGCGCGCCGCTTCGGAATTTCCGCGAACACGATGCGGCTGATATTCGTCGTCTCGTGCCTGCTGCCCGGTCCGCAGTTCCTGATCTACCTGGCGCTGTGGCTGCTGCTGCCGAACGAGAAGCCCTCGGCCACCGCCTGGTGACGACCCCGGTGACGCCCGCCGGCCGCCGGTTCAGGCGGTGCGGCGGACCTTCTCCAGCTGCTTGTCCGCCACCTCGTGCGGTACCCGGGCCTTCTGTCCGGCGCCCGAGACGTTGAGCGCCATCAGCCGCACGACGGTGTCGCCCTGCCGTACGACGACCACGTGGACCTGGGCCGAGACGCCCTGGGCGGCCGCGGTCGTGGTCCAGCTGACGGTGTCGTCGCCGCTGGTCCGGTAGTCGCTCGCCCGCACGTCGCGGTAGCTGCCGCTCTGGCTCTCGACGGTGGCCGTGAAGCCCGTACCGCAGGCGGCGACCGCGTCCTTGAGGCGGGTGAGCAGCGCCTTGGCGTCGCGTTCGGCGTAGGAACTGACGGAGGCGGAGACGGCGAGCCCCACCTCCTTCTGCGAGCCGATCCCACGGTTGACGGTCTCGCGCGCGGCCGGATCCGGCTCGTCGCCCATGATGTCGGCCAGCGGCTGGCAGGCCTTGCGATCGGCCCGGGGCTGGCCGTCGGGGGCGTTCGGGTTCTTGGCCTGCGCCGAGACCTGGTAGCCGGGCAGGTCGCCCTGGGCGAGGGCGGAGCGCTCCAGCTCGGTCCCGGTCCCGCCGGTCTGCGGCGGGGCGGCGGCACCGGACGGGACACCGGTGGCCGGGGTGCCCGCCGGTGTCCCGGCGGGGGCCGAGCCCTTCTGGTCCGGTGCCTTGCCGCCCGCGGGGGCGCCCGCACCGCAACCGACGGCCCCCAGCAGGAGGGCGGGCAGCAGGGCGGCGGTGGCCGCTCCGACGGTGCTCCGGGGCATCAAGCGCATGACCGGTGACCTCTCCCCCGGCTGCCGCCGGGCGGTACCCCCACCCGTACGTCGGCGGGCAGTTGGCGGGATCCTGGCACACGCCGCCGCGGGGCGCACGCCCGATCGAACCGGCGTGCGCCCCGCGTGCGCGCGTGCGACTCCGTACGGATCCCGTGGGGTGGATCGGGCGGGAATCAGACGGGGATCAGACGGGGATCAGGAGCCGCCGAGGGCACCGACCGGCAGACCGCCGACCAGGGGGCCGACCGCGTCGGTCAGCTGGGTGACCGCGGCGCCGGGGTCGCTGGCCTGCTGGTCGGCGCTCACCTGCTGCTGGCTGGTGAGGCCCTGGAGCGCACCGGTCGCGGTGCCCAGCGCGTCGGTGACACCGATGGCGGGGACGGCGGCCGACGCGGTGCCGGCCGCGGCGGCGGCGAAGGCGGCTCCGAGGGCGGCGACACCGAGGGTCTTGGCAGCTGACTTCTTCATGAAGTGTGGTCCTTGGGACTGGGGAATCGGGCGGCTCCGCAAACTAGTCACTTGAAACCGCCGCCCGCAAACATCCTCAAATACGAAGAAGCGCCCGGGGATTGTGCCTCCCGGACGCTTCCTCTCGGTCAGGCCGTGGCCTAGGCCGAAACAGAACCGCTGGTCGAAGCGGTCTGCCGGAACAGCCATTCCGACTTCAGCTCGGCATACCCGGGCTTGATCACGTCGTTGATCATGGCCAGTCGTTCATCGAAAGGAATGAACGCAGACTTCATGGCATTGACGGTGAACCACTGCATGTCGTCGAGCGTGTAGCCGAAGGTCTCGACCAGGTGCTCGAACTCGCGGCTCATGCTGGTGCCGCTCATCAGCCGGTTGTCGGTGTTGACCGTCAGGCGGAAGTGCAGCTTGCGCAGCAGGCCGATCGGGTGCTCGGCGTACGAGGCGGCCGCGGCGGTCTGCAGGTTCGACGTCGGGCACATCTCCAGGGGGATGCGCTTGTCGCGGACGTACGAGGCGAGCCGGCCCAGCTTCACGGAGCCGTCCTCGGCGACCTCGATGTCGTCGATGATCTTCACGCCGTGGCCCAGGCGGTCCGCACCGCACCACTGCAGCGCCTGCCAGATCGACGGCAGGCCGAAGGCCTCGCCCGCGTGGATCGTGAAGTGGTTGTTCTCGCGCTTGAGGTACTCGAACGCGTCGAGGTGGCGGGTGGGAGGGAACCCGGCCTCGGCGCCGGCGATGTCGAAGCCGACGACGCCGTTGTCCCGGTAGCGGTTGGCCAGCTCCGCGATCTCCAGGGCGCGGGCGGCGTGACGCATCGCGGTGAGCAGGGCGCCCACGCGGATGCGGTGGCCGCTCTCCCGGGCGCGGCGCTCTCCCTCGCGGAAGCCGTCGTTCACCGCCTCGACGACCTCTTCGAGGGTGAGGCCGGCCTCCAGGTGCTGTTCCGGCGCGTAGCGGACCTCCGCGTAGACGACGCCGTCCTCGGCGAGGTCCTCGGCGCACTCGGCGGCGACGCGGAAGAGCGCCTCCTTGGTCTGCATGACGGCGCAGGTGTGCGCGAAGGTCTCCAGGTAGCGCGGCAGGGAACCGGAGTCGGCGGCGTCACGGAACCACACGCCCAGCTTGTCGGCGTCGGTCTCCGGGAGCTTGTCGTAGCCGACCGCGCGGGCCAGCTCGATGATGGTCCCGGGGCGCAGGCCGCCGTCGAGGTGGTCGTGCAGCAGCACCTTCGGGGCGCGGCGGATCTGTTCCGGGGTGGGCAGTGCGGTGGTCTGGCTCGTCATCTGCGCACTCTAACGCCTACGCGCGTAGAGCACTGCCGCGGCGCCGGTCCGATATCCAACAGAGACCGTACGGACGGGTCGCGTACACCTGTCAGTCTGAGACTGTTCCGCCATGTCTCATCATGCGCCTCCGGCGCGCGGGGCCCGCCTGGGGCGGGCGGCCGGCGCGAACGGCCCGGACTCGACGGTCAGCGGTGTGGTGCTCCTGCTCCCCGGGGCGACCCGGTGGCCCCCCGGCCCGGTGCGGGCGCTGGCCCGGGCGCTGACCCGGGCGGGCCGGGCGGAAGGGCTGGTCACGCACACGGTGGCGTACGGCGGGCAGGGCACCCGGGAGCAGGACGCCCGATGGGCGGCGGACGAGGTGGTGCGCCGGTACGGGGACGTGCCGGTCTGCCTCGGCGGCCACGCGGCGGGCGGTCGCGCGGCGCTGCTCGCCGCGGGCCACGGAGCCGTCAACTCCGTACTGGCGCTCGCGCCTTCGCTGGACGAGACGGTCGGACCCGACACACCTGAACCGGTGAAGCAGCTGTCCGGCCGACAGGTGCTGATCGTGCACGGGACGAACGACGCGCACAGCGCCCCTGAAGCATCGTTCCGCCTCGCGGCGCGGGCGAAGAAGGCCAACCGGGCGACCTGCCGCTTCGAGGTCCACTCCGACGGCCACCGGTTACGGGACCACCAGGCGGAAGTCGTGGCGCTGTCCGTGGACTTCGTCCTCGGGGCCCTGTTCACGGGCCGGTACTCGCGGCCGGTGACTGACGCCCTGGCGGCCCCGCCGCCGCTGGGCCTGCGGATGCCGCTCGCCTCCGGGTTCGGGCGCTCGCTGCGGGGTTGAGAACGGCCCCCGGCGTTAAAGTGAGAATTGGACTCGGGGCCCACCTCCGCACCCGTTCGGGAGGCGATGGGGCATGACCATCGTGCGCAGGAACTTCGACGACGCCGACGAGACGCGTCCGTTCGCCGACGGCAAGGGCCGACTGGACGTGATCCAGGCCGAGGGCGGGCCCGTGGGCCGCGCCGTGTTCGAGCCGGGCTGGCGCTGGTCCGAGCACATCAAACCGCTCGCCGGCACCGACAGCTGCCGGTCCGCGCACACGGGGTACGTGGTCAGCGGCCGCATCCACGTCGTCATGGACGACGGGGAGACCGACGACTACGGCCCCGGCGACTTCATGCAGGTGTCACCGGGCCACGACGCCTGGGTCGTGGGCGACGAACCGTGCGTGACCGTCGACTGGACCGGTTTCGGCGACTACGCGAAGGCCGCCGGCAGCTGAACCCGCGGGGCCGGCGGGCTGCGGGCAGCGGGGAGGCGGCGGTGGCCGCGCCGGTCCGTCGGTACCCTCCGGTCCGCCCCCGTGCGGCCGGATCGCACCGCCGGATCCGGCGCGGCCACCACGGGGCCGACCCCCGCCCGCGACCGCACCGGGCGGCCGCTACAGCGGCGGAACGCGGGCCGAGCCGCACGGCCGCGGACCGGTGTCCGTCAGCGCGCAGCAGCTCCCCCGTGCCGCGTTCCGCCGCCCGGTGGTCCCACTGTGCCCGTTCGGGGGCGGGAAAGGGGCCGGCGCAGGCGTCGTCTTGCCGCCTTGCGGGAACCCGAGGGGTGTGCAGACGCGTCCATACTGGACGATCACGTACATGCCAGCCGAGAAAGCCGACCCCCCGACCATGGCCGAACTGAGCCCTGCCGCCCGGCAGCTGTACGCGTACGCCGCCGAGCGGCACTCCTTCGAGCCGGCCGAGGCCGCCGCGGCCCTCGGCCCGCGGGCGGCCGGGGCGCTCACCGAGCTGGCCACGGCCCACCTGCTCCAACGTGCCCCGGGCGGCGGCCCGGACCGGTGGAGCGCCGTGGCCCCGCGGGCGGCGGCGGCCCGGGCCCTGGCCCCGCTGACCCTGCTCGTCCGGGAGACCCACGACGAGATGGACCGGCTGCGCGGCCGCCTGGAGGCGCTGGTGCCGGAGTACGAGGCGGGGACCGCGCAGCGCGACCGCAGCGGGCCGGGACGGCAGGAGCTGGAGACCGTCACCGACCTGGGAACGGTGCGCGCGCTGATCGCGGAGCTGGCGGCGGCCTGCGAGCGGGAGGTGCTGACCTCGCAGCCGGGCGGCGGACGCCCGGTGGGAGCCCTGGAGGACGCGATCGGGCGGGACGAGGCGCTGCTGGCGCGCGGGGTCCGGATGCGGACGATCTACCAGCACACCGCGCGCTACTCGCAGCCCACGGTGGCGTACGTGGAGCGGGTGGCGGCGCTCGGCGCGCAGGTGCGGACGCTGGACGACGGGCTGATGCGGATGCTGGTCTTCGACGGGCACACGGGCCTGATCACGGTGCCGGACCGCGCCGGGGCGGCGCTGGTGGTGCGGGAGCCCAGCGTCGTCCACTTCATGGTCTCCGCCTTCGAGCGCTGCTGGCTGAAGGCGGACCCGTTCCCCGCGACGGTGAGCCGGGAGGCGGCCCGCTCGCTCTCGGACGAGCTGCGGCAGACGATCGTACGGCTGCTGTCGGAGGGCCTGGAGGACAAGGCGATCGCGCGCCGCCTGGGCATGTCCGAGCGGACCTGCCAGCGGCACATCGCGGAGATCATGCGGGCCGTCGGCGCCAAGTCCCGCTTCCAGGCGGGCTACTTGCTCTCCGCCGCCCCGCCCCCGCCGGGTGCGGCGGACGGGCCCGGCGACGCGGTTCCGGAACCCGGCGCGGTGTCGGAGCGGGGATCCGGGGCCGCCGGGTCCTGAGCGGGCACGTGCCACTCCGGGATCAGCCGACCGCGCCTGGACAGCAGGAACCGCTTGAACTCGGCGACCGGCGGGGTGTCGGGGTGGCCGTCGAGCCAGGCGACACCGATCTCGCGGACCGCCCGCGGGGCCGTCACCGTCAGCTCGACCACGCCCGGGCGGGGCACCGCCGGCGGCGGCAACAGGGCCACGCCGAGGCCGGCCGCGACCAGGCCGCGCAGGGTCTCGGCCTCCTCGCCCTCGAAGGCGACCCGGGGGGTGAACCCGGCCTCGGCGCACAGGTCGTCGGTGATGCGGCGCAGCCCGTAGCCGGGTTCCAGGGTGACGAAGGCCTCCTCGGCGGCCTCGGCCAGGCGGATGCGCTTGCGGGTGGCGAGGCGGTGGTCGTCGGGAACCACCAGGCGCAGCCGCTGTTCGTCCAGCCTGCGGGCCACCAGGTCGGGGGCGTCCGGGAGGGGCGAGGTCAGACAGAGGTCGAGTTCGCCGGCGCGCAGGCGCTCCAGCATCGCCTCGCCGTAGTTCTGGACCAGGGAGAAGCGGACGCCGGGGTGGTCGGCGCGGAAGGCGCGGATCAGGCCGGGTACGGTCTCGGGGCCGAGGGTGTGCAGGAAGCCGAACGCCACTTTGCCGTAGGCGGAGTCGGCGTCGTGCTGTACCGATCCGGCGGCGCGGGCGATCTCGGCGAGCGCCTTCTCGGCCGGGGCGAGGAAGGTCCGGCCGGCCGTGGTCAGCGCGACGGTACGGCCCTTGCGGGCGAACAGCGCGACGCCCAGGTCCTGTTCGAGGCGGACCATGGCCCGGGACAGGGTGGACTGCGGGACGCCGAGCTCGTGGGCGGCGCGGGTGACGTGTTCGTGCCGGGCGACCGCGGCGAAGTACGCCAGCCGCGGGGCCAGCAAAGCTGTCACGGCAGTGTCTTCTTCGTAACGGTTCATTGACACGCACCCCTCTGAGCTCTGCTGATGCACCAGGGGATCGATTATCGCGATTTCGTGCATTGGACGCATGAAACGGGCCGGGTCTACGGTCGTGACATGCCTTCCGTTCATACCGGGGCACCCGCCAGCACGGGTGCCTCCACCCCGTCGTCCCCGCAGGACCCCGAGCCCCGGGCCCCCCGGGCCCACGCACCCGGCCTCCCCGGCTACCGCCGGATGAGCCTCGCGCTCTTCGCCGCCGGACTCGCGACGTTCGCCCTCCTCTACTCCACGCAGGCCCTGCTGCCCGCCGTCTCCGAGGGCTTCGGGGTGACGGCCGGTCAGGCCAGCTGGACCGTCTCCGCGGCCACCGGCGCGCTCGCCCTGTTCGTGCTGCCGCTCAGCGCGCTCTCCGAGCGCTTCGGCCGGACCCGGATGATGACGGTGTCCCTGGCCGTCGCCGTCGGCGTCGGACTCCTCGTGCCGTTCGCGCCGAACCTGGAGTGGCTGGTGGCGCTGCGCGCCGTCCAGGGCGCGGCGATCGCAGGCGTCCCCGCCTCCGCGATGGCGTACCTGGCGGAGGAGGTGCAGCCCAAGGCGCTGGTGGGCGCGATCGGCCTGTTCGTGGCGGGCAATTCCATCGGTGGCATGAGCGGCCGCCTCGTCACCGGCTGGGCGGCCCAGGCCTGGGGCTGGCGGGCCGGCCTGCTGGCCGTCGGCGCGATGGCGCTGGCCTTCGCGGTCGCCTTCTGGGTGCTGCTGCCCCGGGCACGGTTCTTCCGCCCGGCATCGCTGGAGCCGCGCGCGGTCTGCGCCGCGGTCGCCGGACACCTGCGCGATCCGCTGCTGCTGCGGCTGTACGGGATCGGCGCCCTGTTCATGACCGTGTTCGGCGCCGTGTACACCGTCATCGGCTACCGGCTGGTCGACGAGTTCTCCCTCGGCCAGGGCGTGATCGGCTCGATCTTCCTGATCTACCTGGTCGGTACGGCCTCCTCTGCCGCGGCGGGGCAGTTGGTGGCCCGGACGGGGCGGCGCGGGGCCCTGTACCTCGCGGTGGCCACCACCGCCCTGGGGCTGCTGCTGTCGCTGGCCGACTCGGTGGCCCCGATCGTCGTCGGGCTCGTCCTGATCACCGCGGGCTTCTTCGCCGGCCACGCGGTGGCGTCCGCCGCGGTCAGCCGGACCGCGCGGTCGGGCCGCGCGCAGGCCTCCGCGCTGTACCAGTCCGCGTACTACCTCGGCTCCAGTGCGGGCGGCACGCTGGGCGCCCTCGCCTACCACGCCGGCGGCTGGGCTGCCACGGCCGGGATCGCGCTCATGGCGGTGCTGGGCGTCGTGTCGATCACCCTGTACGGCTCGCACGCGGCGCGGGCGGAGCGGCGGCTGCTCGCGGCGCGCTGACCCCGGCGTGCCCGGCGCCGGGCGGTTTCCGCGCCGGGCTGCGGCTGTCAGTGCCCTCCGGTAGGTTCCGTCGTACCGGGACCGACCAGGGGGATGACGCACATGACGGACACCGCCGACCTCGCCGCCGACGCCGACGCGGGACTGGACGCGGCGCTGGACCGCTACCGCGTCGAGCTCACCGGCTACTGCTACCGCATGCTCGGCTCCTCCTTCGACGCCGAGGACGCCGTACAGGACACGTACGTCCGCGCCTGGCGCGCCTACGGGAAGTTCGAGGGGCGGTCCTCGCTGCGCTCGTGGCTGTACCGCATCGCCACCAACGTCTGCCTGGACCTGCTGAGCGCCGGCAACAAGCGGGCCCGCCCGATGGACCTCAGCGCGCCGCAGCACCAGGCCTCCGCCGTGCTGAACGAGCGGCCCGAGGTGACCTGGCTGGAGCCGGTCCCGGACGCGCGCGTGCTGCCGCAGACCGCCGACCCGGCAGAGGCGGCGCTGGCGAAGGAATCGGTGCGGCTGGCGTTCGTCGCGGCCCTGCAGCACCTGCCGCCGAAGCAGCGGGCCGTGCTGATCCTGCGCGAGGTGCTGGCCTGGAAGGCCGACGAGGTGGCGGCCCTGCTGGAAACCACCACCGCCTCGGTGAACAGCGCCCTGCAGCGGGCCCGGGCCACCCTGGCCGCCCGCCCGGCCCGCGCCAGTGAGCCCGTCGACCCGCTGGACGCCGAGCAGGCGAAGCTGCTGGAGCAGTACGTGTCCGCGTTCGAGGCGTACGACATCTCCCGGCTGACCACGCTGCTGCACGAGGACGCGGTGCTGTCCATGCCGCCGTTCGACCTGTGGCTCCGGGGCCGTGCGGACATCGCCGCATGGCACCTGAACCAGGGCATCGGCTGCAAGGGCTCACGTCTGGTCCCCACCACGGCCAACGGCCTGCCCGCCTTCGGCCAGTACCGTCCGCGGCAGGACGGCCGCCCGGGCCACGTCCCGTGGGCGCTCCAGGTCCTGGAGGTGTCAGACGGCCGGATCACCGGGCTCAACGCCTTCCTGGACACCGCCCGCTGGTTCCCCCTCTTCGGCCTCCCCGAGGAGCTCGCCTAGCCCCACCAGGGCGAGGAGGGCGCGGAGTTCGGGGCGGGCGCCGGTCACGGCGAGGGGACGGTTCCAACGGCGGGCCGTCAGGCGGAGCCGGGCCAGGGTTTCGACGGCCGCGAGGGCGGGCGGGCCCGCGAGGGCACCGACGTCGCACTCCACGGCGGCGGCTCCGGCCGCGTACAGCTCCGCCAGTCGCCGGCACGCCGCGCCGGCACCACCCGGCGCCGTGTCGGGGCCGGTCAGGATCAGGGTCCGGTTCCTCATGACTGTCTGACCGGGCGGGACGCCGGGACTCATCGGTGGCCGTGCGTGCGTGGGCTGCGGGGGGGCCGCGGTCGGGCCGCGGTCGGTTGCGGTGGGGCTGCGGTGGGGCTGCGGTGCGCTCAGCCGTCGACGGAAACCTCCCACACGCCCCGGTTGCGGGTGCCGGCGCGCAGCAGGCGGGCGCCCGGGTGCAGGACGATGTCGCCGACGAGCGCGTTGGGCAGCCCACCGGCGAAGGCCTGCCAGGTCACCCCGGCGTCGGTGGACCCGTACACGCCCAGGTCCGCGGCGACCCAGATCCGGTCCCGGTCGCGCGGGTCGACCTCCACCGCGTTGAGCGGCAGCGGTGGCAGCCCGGCGGAGCGGTCGTCCCAGGTGGCGCCGCCGTCGGCGGAATGCCAGATGCGGCCGCCGCCGATGGTGCTGTGGGTGACCCAGATGCGGTCGGTGTCGGCGGGATCGGCGTGGATGTCGCTGATCCAGGCGTCCGGCCGGGGCGGCGTCAGCGCGGCCAGCGGGCTCCAGGCGCCGCCCTGCCACCGGGTGCGGTAGAGCCGGCCCCGCGTGGTGCCGACCAGTACCTCGTCGCCGTGCGGAACGTACATGGCGCTGCCCGAGCCCGGGGCGGGGAACGGCAGCCGCTTCCAGCTGCCCGCGTCGTCCCGGGAGACGTACAGGGCCCCGCCACCGAAGGCGACGGTCCGACCGGCGGTGGCGCTGGTCTCCAGGGGCGGGTAGAACAGCGAGCGCTCGCCGGAGGGCACCGGGGGCGACACCCCGGTCCAGGTGCCGGGGTCGCCGCGGCTGCCGGAGCGTTCCAGGTTCATGTCGAAGAAGGTGTGGAAGACCGTCCGCGGGTCGTCGCGGTTGACCGCGCAGTCCCCGCCGTCGCCGTCCTGGACGTGGGTCCAGTTCGGGGAGCCGGTCCAGCGGTTGGTGCCGTTGTCCTGGGTGCCGCCGAGCAGCCAGGTCTCGGAGGTGTGGTCCTGCGCCAGGTACTCGAACTCCGTGATGGCCAGGCCGTGGTTGAGGTCCTCCCAGTGCACGCCCCGGTCGGGGCTGCGGAACAGGCCGCCGTCGTTGCCGACGTACACCACGGCGGGGGCGCCGGGTTCGAAGGCGATCGCGTGCTGGTCGGGGTGGATGGAGTCGCCGCCGGTCTTCCTGGTGGAGACGTCCTGCCAGCTCCACGTCGTCCCCGAGCGGTCCCCGCGGTAGACGTCGATGGCGCCGAGGTAGACCTGGTCGGCGCGGTCGGGGGCGACGCCGAGGAACCAGTCGTACCAGGCCTGGACGGTCTGTAGGCCGACCGGTGCGGGCACGCGCGCCCAGTCCGTCCCGCCGGTCCTGCGCCACAGCCGCGCCACCTCGTCGGCGTCGGCCGCCCAGGCGTACGCGACGCCGGGATCGGACGGGGCGATCGCCACGGCGAACCGCGCGTACGGGAAGGTGCCGGGCCCCGGCAGGGTGACGGCGCGCCAGACGGATCCGCCGTCGTCCGAGCGGAACAGGCCGTCCGCACAGGCGGCGAGGGCCTCGCCGTTCGCCGACACGGCGACCGACCAGGTGGCGGAGGAGCGGCGCGGGGTCCAGCTCGCGCCTCCGTCGACGGAGGCGTACAGGCCGTCGGTGGTCCCCGCGAGGACGGTGCCCCGGCGGGTGGGGTCGAACGCCAGGTCGTAGAAGCCCCGGCCGACGAACGGGTCGGTGCACAGCGGCGCCCAGGTCGTGCCGCCGTCGGTGGAGCGGAGGACTCCGGTGCCCAGCCGGGCCCAGAAGTTGCCCTCCCCGGTGCCCGCGAGCACGGTGCCGGAGGAGGCGGGGTCGAAGGCGAGGGCGCCGGTCGTGAGGGTGGCCGCGTCGTCCGTGCGGGGCGCCCAGGAGGCGCCGCGGTCGGCGCTCTCCCAGATCCCGCCGCCCGCAGCCCCGACCAGCAGGTGCGCCGCGTTCCCGGGGTCGACGGCGATCGCGGAGATCCGGCCGGAGACGTTGACCCGGCTCAGGCCGTACGTCTGCCCGTTCGGCACCGTCCAGGGGCCGAGGGAGCGCCAGGCCGGGCCGCGGACGCGGGGCGTCGCGGCGAGCCGTTCGGCCGTCTCCCGGTACACGACGGCGAGGGACCGCGCGTCCGCGGCGCCCGACCGGACCCGCTCGGCGGCCTCCCGGGGCGGCGGGGCCCCCGCCGTCCCGTCCTCGCGGTCCGGCGGGACCGGCACCCGGTCCCGGGCGGGAGGCCGGACCTCGGGCGGCCCCACGGCTTCGGTGATCAGCTCCTGCTGCCGGCTCGCCTCCAGTCCGGGTACGGCCCTGGCGACGGCGGCGGCCGCCTCCCGGCCGCGGCCCGTGCGTTCGAGTTCCTGGAGCAGCCGGGTCAGTGCCTTGCCGCCCGGCGAGCGGTGCCGGCGCCCACCGGCGCCGCGCCCGGCACCGGAACCACGATCGTCGGGAGCGGTCGGATCCTGCATCGCTGCACCTCTTTCGGCGCGGGCGGCGCCGGGCGGACCGGGCCGCCCTGCGGCCCGGTATGTGCGCCGGCCGGCGCGGCGATCAGCCGTGCCCGCAGTGGTGCGGGAGGGGGCTCAGCCGTGCCCGGGCTGTGGGGGGCGCGGGGGTGCGGGGGCTCGGGCGGGGGGTGCGGGGGGATCCGGCCGGGCCAGGTCCGGGTCCGGGGTCGGTTTCCCGTCCCGGACCCGGCCCTGGTCCCGGTCCTTGCCCCGGTCCCGGTCCTCGCCGTCCGCGGGCGCTCCGGGGGGCCCTGGGGGCTCCGCCGCCGGCTCCCGGGCGGCGAGGAACTCCTCCAGCCGCCGTGCGGCCCGGCCGCCTCTCCTGTGCGGTGCGGGACCGTCGGTCGGCCCGTGGGACCGTCCCTCGCTCACACCGCCAGGTTACGTCCGGGGTATGACCCCCGCATGCGGGAACGCCGGCCCCGGCGTGCGGGGCCGGCGTTCCGGCAGGGTGCGCGGTCCGGATCAGGCGATGCGGTCCAGGACGATCGGGTTCGCGGTGAACGCCGTGCCCGTGGGGGCGATGTCGTACGAGCCCTCCAGCGAGGCCAGGGCGTAGTCGAACTTCTCCGGGGTGTCCGTGTGCAGCGTCATCAGCGGCTGCCCGGCCACGACCTGGTCGCCCGGCTTCGCGTGCAGCTCGATGCCGGCACCGGCCTGCACCGGGTCCTCCTTGCGGGCGCGGCCGGCGCCCAGGCGCCAGGCGCCGACGCCCACCGCGTACGCGTCCAGACGGGTCAGTACGCCCGACTCGGGGGCGGTGACCACGTGCTGCTCGCGCGCGACCGGCAGGGCCGCGTCCGGGTCGCCGCCCTGCGCCTGGATCATGCGGCGCCAGACGTCCATCGCGGAGCCGTCGGCCAGGGCCTTGGCCGGGTCGGCGTCCTTGATGCCCGCGGCGTCCAGCATCTCCTTCGCCAGGGCGATGGTCAGCTCGACCACGTCGGCCGGGCCGCCGCCGGCCAGGACCTCCACGGACTCGCGGACCTCCAGCGCATTGCCGGCGGTCAGGCCGAGCGGGGTGGACATGTCGGTGAGCAGGGCGATCGTCTTCACGCCGCTGTCGGTGCCCAGGGCCACCATGGTGGAGGCGAGCTCGCGGGCGTCCTCGATGTTCTTCATGAAGGCGCCGGAGCCGACCTTCACGTCGAGGACGAGCGAGCCGGTGCCCTCCGCGATCTTCTTGGACATGATGGAGGAGGCGATCAGCGGGATGGCCTCGACGGTGCCGGTCACGTCGCGCAGCGCGTACAGCTTCTTGTCGGCGGGGGCGAGGCCGTCGCCCGCCGCGCAGATGACCGCGCCGGTGGTGTCCAGGACGTGGAGCATCTCCTCGTTGGAGAGCAGCGCCCGCCAGCCGGGGATGGACTCCAGCTTGTCCAGGGTGCCGCCGGTGTGGCCGAGGCCGCGACCGGACAGCTGCGGCACGGCCGCACCGCAGGCGGCGACGAGCGGGGCCAGCGGCAGGGTGATCTTGTCGCCGACGCCGCCGGTGGAGTGCTTGTCGGCGGTCGGACGGGAGAGGGAGTCGAAGTTCATCCGCTCGCCGGAGGCGATCATGGCGGCGGTCCAGCGGGCGATCTCGGACCGGTTCATGCCGTTGAGCAGGATGGCCATGGCCAGCGCCGACATCTGCTCGTCGGCGACGACGCCGCGGGTGTACGCGTCGATGACCCAGTCGATCTGCTCCGGGCTCAGCTCGCCGCGGTCGCGCTTCGTACGGATGACGGAGATGACGTCCATGTGGTGCTTCCTTCTACGCGCATAGAGGGGTGGTGCGGAGTTCCGCGGAAGTACGGAAGTACGACGGCCCCTCGCCTCGCGGGGCGAAGGGCCGTCGTCACGGTTATCTCAGGTGGTCCGGCCCGAAGGCCTGCGGCAGCATCTCCGCCAGCGCAAGGATCCCCTTCGGGGTCTCCACCAGCAGTTCCGGTCCGCCGAATTCGTACAACAGCTGGCGGCAGCGCCCGCACGGGACGAGGACGTCGCCCTTGCCGTCGACGCAGGTGAAGTGCGTCAGGGAGCCGCCGCCGGTGGCCTGGAGGGAGGACACCAGGCCGCACTCGGCGCACAGGCCGAGCCCGTAGCTGGCGTTCTCGACGTTGCAGCCGGTCACGATCCGCCCGTCGTCGACGAGGGCCGCGGCCCCGACCGGGAAGCCGGAGTAGGGGGCGTAGGCCCGGGACATGGCGTCCCGGGCGGCCTCCCGCAGGGCCTCCCAGTCGGGGGTGGGCGCCGTGGTCACTTGCCTTGCCCCTTGCGGTACGGCATGCCGTCCGCCTTCGGCATCCGCAGGCGCTGCGCCGACAGGGCGAGCACGAGCAGCGTCGTGACGTACGGGGCCGCGTCGACGAACTGGCTCGGGACGGCGTCGACCAGCGCGTACCAGACGAACAGGCCGGCCGCGCAGGCGGCGGCGATCGCGGCCTGGACGTGCTTGCGCTTGTACAGCTGCCAGACGACGACGGCCACGAGCAGGATCGCGAGGAGCAGGAGCATCGCGTGGACGTTCTCGGCGCCACCGCGCAGCTTCAGGCTGTAGGTGAAGCCGAACAGGCCCGAGCCGAGGGCCATGCCGCCCGGCATCCAGTTGCCGAAGATCATGGCGGCGAGGCCGATGTAGCCGCGGCCGCCGGTCTGGCCCTCCTGGTAGATGCCGGTGGAGACGATCGCGAGGAACGCGCCGCCCAGGCCGGACAGGGCACCGGAGACGACCACGGCGATGTACTTGTACTTGTACACGTTGACGCCGAGGGACTCCGCGGCGACCGGGTTCTCACCGCAGGAGCGCAGCCGCAGGCCGAAGGCCGTGCGCCACAGCACCCACCAGGTGGCGGGGATCAGCAGGATCGCGACGACCGTCAGCAGCGACAGGTTGGTCACCAGGCCGCCGAGGATGCCGGCGAGGTCCGAGACCAGGAACCAGTGCTTGGCCTGGAGGTCGGCCAGCGCGTCCGACAAGCCGGGGATGGTGATCTCGGTGATCGGCTCGATGCGCGGGGACTGCTTGGAGGAGCCGCCAGGGACCGTGTCGAAGGTGAAGTTCGACAGGTACTGGGTGAAGCCGATGGCCAGGATGTTCACGGCCACACCGGAGACGATGTGGTTGACGTTGAACGTGACGGTGATGATCGCGTGCAGCAGGCCGCCCAGGGCGCCGCCGACGATGCCCATGAGGACACCGGTCCACGGACCCCACTGGTAGCCGGCCCAGGCGCCGAACCAGGTACCGAGGATCATCATGCCTTCGAGGCCGATGTTGACCACGCCGGAGCGCTCGGCCCACAGGCCGCCGAGGCCTGCCATGGCGATCGGCACGGCGAGCTGGAGCGCGCCGGAGACCTGGCCGATGGACGTCAGGTCCTCGGCGCCCGAGACGGTCCGGACCAGCGAGATCAGGACGAGGCCGCCCGCGATGATCAGCAGGATCCAGGGCAGGGTGAGCTTGCGGCGGCCGCCGCCCTTGGGCGCGGCGCTCGTCGCGGAAACGGTGCTGGTGCTCACGCCGCGACCTCCTTGTCGGTCTTGATGGCGTGGCCGGCGGCCAGCTCCGCGCCGACCTTCTGCTGCTGGCGGCGGATGCCGTAGCGGCGGACGAACTCGTAGCTGACGACGACCGCGATCACGATCAGGCCCTGCATGATCGTGCCGATCTCCTTGGCGTAGCCGGCGGTGTCGAGGCCGGCGGAGGCCTTGTCGATGAAGGCGATCAGGAGGGCGGAGAAGAAGATGCCGAGCGGGTTGTTGCGGCCCAGCAGGGCGATGGTGATGCCGGTGAAGCCGATGCCCGCCGGGAACGACAGGTTGTACGTGTGGGACTCGCCGAGCAGCAGCGGCATGCCGGTGAGGCCGGCGACGGCGCCCGAGATGAGCATCGAGGTCATGATCATCTTCTTGGCGTCCACACCGGAGGCCTGGGCGGCGGACTCGCTGGCGCCGGTGGCGCGCAGGTCGAAGCCGAACCGGGTGCGGTTGAGGACGAACCAGTAGACGACGCCGAGGGCGAAGGCGACGAAGGTGAAGCCGTAGATCTCCAGGCCCGGGCCGATCTCGACGGCCGGGAACCAGCCCGACTCCGGGATGTCACCGGTGGTCAGGTCGTTGGAGCCGGGCAGCTGGACGCCCAGGTTCTTGGGCAGCAGCAGCCAGGCGATCAGGGAGGTCGCGATGGCGTTCAGCATGATCGTCGAGACGACCTCGCTCACACCGCGCTTGGCCTTGAGGATGCCCGCGATACCGGCCCAGAAGGCACCGGTGAGCATGGCCACGGCCACGATCATCAGGATCTGCAGCGGGCCGGGCAGCGTGACCGCGGCGCCGATGACGGCCGAGATCATCGCGGCGAGGCGGTACTGGCCGTCCACACCGATGTTGAAGAGGTTCATCCGGAAGCCGATGGCCACGGCCAGGGCCGCCAGGTAGTAGATGCCCGCCTGGTTGAGGATCAGGACCTGGATGTCCTCGTAGCCGGCCTGCTCGAACATGATGCGCAGCGGGTCGATCGGGTCCACGCCCGAGGCAGCCAGCACGATCATGGTCAGTACGAAGGCGCTGACCAGCGCGAGCACGGGTCCGGCGGCCGCGAGCAGCAGCCGGTCCTTGTCGAATTTCTTCATCGGGCCTCGTCCTCCGTCGTGTCACCGTCGGCAGCGACAGAGCCTTGATCGGGGTGGGGTTCGGTGGCTTCCAGGTGGCCGCGCGCGGCACCCGTCATGGCGGTGCCGAGCTCTTCCGGCGTGATGGTCGCCGGGTCGGCGTCCGCGACCAGGCGGCCGCGGTAGATGACGCGCAGGGTGTCGGACAGGCCGATCAGCTCGTCGAGGTCGGCGGAGATCAGGAGCACGGCCAGGCCCTCGCGGCGGGCCTCGCGGATGGCGTCCCAGATCTGCGCCTGCGCACCGACGTCCACACCGCGGGTGGGGTGGGCGGCGATGAGGAACTTGGGGTTGTGGCTCATCTCGCGGCCGACGATCAGCTTCTGCTGGTTGCCGCCGGAGAGCGAGGCCGCGGTGACGTCGATGCCCGGGGTGCGGACGTCGTACTCGCGCACGATCCGCTCGGTGTCCTTGCGGGCGGCCTTCGGGTCGAGGATGCCGCGCTTGGAGTTGGGCGCCTCGGTGACGTGGCCGAGGATGCGGTTCTCCCACAGCGGGGATTCCAGCAGCAGGCCGTGGCGGTGGCGGTCCTCGGGGATGTAGCCGATGCCGTCTTCGCGGCGCTTGCGCACCGGGTGCTTGGTGATGTCCACGCCGTCGAGGGTGATCACGCCCGAGTCCGGGGCGACCATGCCCATGAGGGCCTCGATCAGCTCGGTCTGGCCGTTGCCCTCGACACCGGCGATGCCGAGGACCTCGCCCTTGTGGATCGTGAAGTCGACGCCGTCCAGCAGCAGGCGGCCGACGGCCACGTGCTCGTGGACGTAGTCCACGTCCTCGTTGCGGTCCCCTGCGGCGACCGCCAGCGGGACGGTCGGCGCACCGCCCGTCTCGGCCAGGGTCAGGCCCTTGACCTGGAGCATCGGGACGTCGGTGACCGTCGACTCGCGGGTCTCCGGGGTGGGCAGCTCGCTGCCCACCATCAGCTCGGCGAGCTGCTTGGTCGTCGCGGTCTTCGGGTCGGCCGTGCCGACCGTGGTGCCGCGACGGATGACGGTGATGTCGTCGGCGACCTTCAGCACCTCGCCCAGCTTGTGCGAGATGAAGATGACGGTCAGGCCCTCGGCCTTGAGCTCGCGCAGGTTGTCGAAGAGCGCGTCCACCTCCTGCGGCACGAGCACGGCGGTCGGCTCGTCGAGGATGAGGGTGCGGGCACCGCGGTAGAGCACCTTGAGGATCTCCACGCGCTGGCGGTCGGCGACACCGAGGTCCTCGACCAGGGCGTCGGGACGGACACCGAGGCCGTACGCGTCCGAGATCTCCAGGATCTTCTTGCGGGCCTTGGCCCCGATGCCGTACAGCTTCTCGCCGCCGAGAACGACGTTCTCCAGGACGGTGAGGTTGTCGGCCAGCATGAAGTGCTGGTGGACCATGCCGATGCCGCGGGCGATGGCGTCGCCCGGGTTGTTGAAGGAGACCTGCTCCCCGTCGATGGCGATGGTGCCCTCGTCCGGCTTCTGCATGCCGTAGAGGATCTTCATCAGGGTCGACTTGCCGGCACCGTTCTCACCGATCAGGGCGTGGACCGTGCCCTTGCGGACGGTGATGGCGATGTCCTTGTTGGCGACGACGCCGGGGAAACGCTTGGTGATGCCGTGCAGTTCTACGGCAGGGGGGCTGGACGCGTTGATGACGCACTCTCCTTGGCGCGAAAGGAGCTGGAAAGACCGCTGGGCGGGGGGACAGGGCGGGGAGAGAAGGTATCGCGTCCACGATGCCTCTACGCGCGTAGCACTGTCGGAAGTGAAAACTTGCGGCCAAGTGGCCACGAGCAATCACGAAATGCGGTTCGGGGCCCGGGAGCGGCAGAGACCGCTTCCCGGACCCCCGAGACCTTACTTCACGTCAGGTGACGGCCTTACGGCGCGGTCTTGACGGTGATCTTCTTGGCGATGATGTCGGCCTTGGCCTTCTCGACGGCGGCGATGACATCGGCCATGTTCTTGTACTCCGGGTTGGAGGGAGCCAGGCCCACGCCGTTGGCGTCCAGACCGTAGCGGACCTCACCGGACTGCGGCTTGCCGTCCTGGACCGACTTGATCAGGTTGTAGACGGCACCGGACACGTCCTTGGTGACCGAGGTCAGGATCTTGTCCTTGTACTTCGCCAGACCGGCCTGGTTGTACTGGTCCGAGTCGACACCGATGGCCCACTTGCCGGCGGTGGCGGTGGCCTCGATCGCACCGGAGCCGGCGAGGCCCGCGGCGGCGTAGACCACGTCGGCGCCGTTGTCGAGCTGGCCCTTGGCGGCGGCCTTGCCCAGGTCGGGCTTGGCGAAACCGGAGAAGTCCGGCGGCTGGCTCAGGTAGGTCGACAGCACCTTGGCGTTCGGGTTGGTGTCCTTGACGCCCTGGGTGAAGCCCGCCTCGAACTTCTTGATCAGCGGAACCTCGACACCGCCGATGAAGCCGACCGTGCCGGACTTGGAGGCCTTGGCGGCGGCGACGCCGGCCAGGTACGAGCCCTGCTCCTCGTTGAAGACCAGGTTCGCGATGTTCTTGTCGGTCACCGACGTGTCGTCGATGAGGCCGAAGGTCGTGTTCGGGAACTTCGGCGCGACCTTCTTGATCGCCGGCGCGTAGGCGAAGCCGACACCGATGACCGGGTTGTTGCCCTTGCGAGCCAGCTCGGTGAGGCGCTGGACCTTGTCGGCCTCGCTCTCGCCCTCGGTGGGCTCCGCCTCGGCGCCCTTGACCTTCAGGTCCTTCTCGGCCTTCTCCAGACCCGCGTACGCGGCGTCGTTGAAGGACTGGTCGCCACGGCCGCCGATGTCGTAGGCGATGGCTGCGGACTTCTCCGCCGAGTCGGTGGACGACGCGGTGTCGGAGGACTTCTTTCCGCCACAGGCGGTGGCCGAGAGGGCCAGCGCCGCGGACGCGAGGCCCACGGTGGCGATCCTGGTGATCCGGCGCAAGGGGAGGCTCCTTCAAAACCTGACCGAAAGCGCCTACTGACCGGCGCTGGTTTTCGCGGCGATCGTAACGCGCGTAGATGTCAGTTAAAGGCCCGTTCATGAGTCGTTATCGGATCGTCGTGAACCGGACAGTGACCGATCAGTGACGCGCCCGGCGTCCAACCCTTGGCGCACAAGGGCTGGACAGGTGTGCCGGGCGCCGCTCAGATGAGGTAAAAATTCGCTACGAGATCGGCCCCGCGCGGTGCCCGTCGATCAGTGCGGCGGCCGTGAAGAACTCCACGCCGACCCCGATCGCGGCCTCGTCCACGTCGAAGTCGCCCCGGTGGAGGTCCTTCTTCACACTGCCGCCCGGCGGGTGGACGCCCAGGCGGGCCATGGCCCCCGGCACGTGTTCCAGGTACCAGGAGAAGTCCTCCCCGCCCAGGCTCTGCTCGGTGTCCTCGACCGACTCGGCACCCCGCCGGGCAGTCATCGACTCCCGCAGCAGCTCCGTGATCACCGGATCGTTGACGACCGGCGGCACCCCGCGCACGTAGGTGATCTCCGACTTGGCCCGGTGCACCCCGGCGATCTCGTCGATCGCCGCGTGGATCTGGTCGGGTGCCTCGTGCCAGGCCTTGATGTCCAGGCAGCGGATCGTCCCGGACAGCTCCGCGTGCATCGGGATCACGTTGCAGGCGTGCCCGGACTCGATCCGGCCCCAGGTGATCGACATGCCCGAGCGGGCGTCCATCCTCCGGGAGACCACCGCCGGCAGGTCGGTGGCGACCCGGGCGGCGGCCGTCACCAGGTCGGTGGTGAGGTGCGGCCGGGCGGTGTGCCCGCCGGGGCCCTCCAGGGTGATCTCCAGGCGGTCGCAGGCGGAGGTGATCGGCCCGGCCCGCAGGCCGATCTTCCCCGCGTCGACCCGGGGGTCGCAGTGCACCGCAATGATCTTGCCGACGCCGTCGAGGACCCCGGACGCGATGGCGTCGGTGGCCCCGCCCGGCAGCACCTCCTCCGCGGGCTGGAAGAGCAGCCGCACGGGTCGGGGCAGCAAGCCCTGCCGGTCGAGCTCGGCGAGGACCAGCCCGGCACCGAGGACGACCACCGTGTGCACGTCGTGGCCGCACGCGTGCGCCCGGTCGGGGAAGGTCGAGCGGTACGCGACGTGCGTCTTGGCGTCGGGAATGGGCAGGGCGTCGATGTCCGCGCGCAGCGCCAGCATCGGCCGACCGCCGTCCCAGGTGCCCACGTCGCAGACCAGCCCGGTCCCCGACTTCAGTACGCGTGGGCGCAGGCCGGCTTTCTCCAGTCGGGCCTTGATGGCCGCCGTGGTGCGGAACTCCTGGTGTCCTAGCTCCGGGTGCATGTGCAAGTCCCGGCGGAAGGCGATCAGTTCGGCACGCAGGTGGTCCGGAAGAGTGCCGGGCAGCTCGGGCTGGGCGGGCGTGCCGGGCAGGACGGGCTGGGACTCGCGGGACATCAACTGGTTCACCCGTTGAAGGGTAGGCGCACGAATGGCCCAACTGGATGGCGATCAGCAAAAGTTCATGCCGTCAGGGGAAAAAAACCAGACCTCTGGACGCATGACCGTATGCAGCCGGGGGTAAACTCGCGCGCTCATCCGGCCGTATGGAGGGTACGCGCACGGATTCTGCGCACATCACGGGCGGTTTCGGTGACGCCGGCGAGGAAGCCCTGCGCCCGCGGCGACGCGGTGCCGGCCAGCCAGGCCGGGTCGACGTCGCATACGGCAACGGTCACCCCCGTGCCGGTCAGCGCGTACGGCAGCGTGTGGACGACGGTGGACGGGAAGCTGACGACCGTTCGGCCGATCGGACCGCGGCGCGCCGTCAGCTCCAGCGGCAGGTCCGGGCGGACGATCTCCAGCCCGGTCGCCCCGCTCAGCACGCGCAGCTTCTCCGCCGACTCGCGGCGGTGCGCGAAGTAGCGCGTGGCTCCGTGGCGCACCGTCAGGGCGCGCACGGCGTCCAGGTAGCCGGCCGCGTCCACCACCCCGGTCTCCACGAGCGAGGTGCCCACCAGGTCGGTGCCGCGGGTCAGCCGCGGCGGGCCGAACCGGGCGCGGGTCCAGGCGAAGTCGTTGACCCGCAGGGTCATCGAGCCGTGCACGGTGACGGGCATCGAGGTGAACACCTCGACGCGGCGGCCCGTACCGGGCGCCGGGGTGAAGCGGCGCCGGGCGGCCGACGAGACCGGCGCGTACGCGAGCTCGCCCAGCCGGCCGGCCGCGCCACCGCGGCCGATGCGGTGCCAGCGGACGAGGCGTTCGCCGCGGGCGGTCTGGGCGGCGAACTCCATCGTGGCGGTGCCGTCGTCGACGACCACGAGCTCCTCGGCGCGGATGAGCGTCAGCAGCAGCTGCACGTACCGGGAGAACGGGTCGCCGACGACGATCCGCGCGGCGGCGCGGACGTCGCGGGTGAGCGCCGCGAGTGCCCTGACCGGGGCGAGCCGGCTGCCGCGGGCCTCCTGCCACCGGACCTCGTACCCCTCGTCCCGGGCGAGCGCCGCCATGCGTCGGAGCTGGCCGCGGGACATCGGGTCGGTCGGCGGCAGGACGACGATCCGCAGCCCGCCCGCCGCGCGGGGCGTGCCCGCGACGGACGCACCGCGCCGGCCACCGGACCGGAGCCCGGTCCGGCCCGCGGTCCGGGCGGCCTGGCTCGGGACGCCGTCCAACAGCGGGGTACCGCCGGGCGGGTGGGTGCCGTACGCGTACGCCCACTCCAGCACGTTCAGGAGCTGGACGGGGCTCTCGACGAAAGCCAGGGTGGTGGCGCAGGGGGTCACCGGTCACTCCTCGTCACGAACGGGTGGGGGCGGGGGCGGGGGTTCGTACGCACCGGGCACCCGGGTCAGACCGCGACCGGTTCGCCCAGGACGCGGCGGAGCTTGCGCATGGGGGCGAGCTCCGAGTCGTAGACCCGCTTGACGCCGTCGCCGAGCGCGGTCTCGATGGTGCGGATGTCGCGGACCAGGCGGGTCAGGCCGCCCGGCTCGACGGAGGCGGCCTGGTCGGAGCCCCACATCGCGCGGTCGAGGGTGATGTGCCGCTCGACGAAGGTGGCGCCGAGCGCGACCGCGGCCAGGGTGGTCTGCAGGCCGGTCTCGTGGCCGGAGTAGCCGATGGGAACGTTCGGGTACTCCTCCTGGAGGGTGTTGATCACCCGGAGGTTGAGTTCCTCCGCCTTGGCCGGGTACGTCGACGTGGCGTGGCAGAGGAGGATGTTGTCGCTGCCGAGCACCTCGACGGCGTGCCGGATCTGCTTCGGGGTGGACATGCCCGTGGACAGGACGATCGTGCGGCCGGTCGCGCGCAGGGCGCGCAGCAGCTCGTCGTCGGTGAGGCAGGCGGAGGCCACCTTGTGGGCGGGGAGGTCGAACTTCTCCAGGAAGGCGACCGCCTCGGTGTCCCACGGGGAGGCGAACCAGTCGATGCCGCGCTCCTTGCAGTGCTCGTCGATGGCCCGGTACTCGGCCTCGCCGAACTCGACGCGGTGGCGGTAGTCGATGTACGTCATCCGGCCCCACGGGGTGTCGCGCTCGACGGCCCACTGGTCGCGCGGGGTGCAGATCTCCGGGGTGCGCTTTTGGAACTTGACGGCGTCGCAGCCGGCCTCGGCGGCGGCGTCGACCAGGGCGAGGGCGGTGTCGAGGTCGCCGTTGTGGTTGATGCCGATCTCGCCGACGACGTAGACGGGGCGGTCGGGGCCGACGATGCGCGGGCCGAGGGTCCGCAGGCGGGGGTGCAGCGTGGTGGCGAGCGTCATGGCAGCAGGGGCCCTTCGTTCGGTGCGGGGGTGCGGGGTGCGGAGCGTCAGGGGGCCGGCGGGGGGACCGGGAACGAGGAGGGGGAGGGGGAAGGGGAAGGGGTGTCGTCGAGGAGCGGGGCGAGGAGGCGCGCCCGCGCCAGGTCGTGCGGGTCGTCGATCTCCAGGACGCGGGCGGGGTCCGTGGTGACGGGGAGGGTGCGGCCGAAGAAGCGGTGCCGGACCCGGCGGAAGCCGGCGGCGTCCATGGCGTAGGCGGCGCCGGTCTCCAGCAGGTCCTGCGGCCGGTCCTGGCGGCGCGGGCGCACGGACCGGTCGTGGTTGACGCCCGTCGCGCCGGGGTCGTCGCTGCCGGAGCCGGGGGCCGGCGGGGGCGTCTCCCGCCACAGGAAGCCGTGGAAGGGGGCGACGGTGAGGGCGGTGTCGGCCGCGCCGGAGGCGACGGCGGCGGCGACCGACTCGACGTCCGAGGAGGCGATGAACGGGCTGGTGCACTGGACGAGCAGGACCACGTCCACGGCCAGGGAGTGCAGCTCCTCGAAGGAGTCGAGGGCGTGCAGCACGGCGGCCTCGCTGGTCGCGGTGTCCCCGGAGAGGGCCGCGGGCCGGCGCAGCGCGTGGGCCCCGGCGGTGCGGGCGGCTTCGGCGACGGCCTCGGAATCGGTGGAGACCACCACGTCGGTGACGGTGGCCGCGCCCCGGCAGGCGGCCACGGCCCGGGCGACGAGCGGTACGCCGCCCACTTCGGCGAGGTTCTTCCCCGGAACCCCCTTGGAGCCGCCGCGGGCCGGGATCACCGCGAGGACCCGCTTGCTGGGGACGGCCCGCCCGTGGTCCCGCTCGTGGTCCCGCTCGGTGCGGGGCGCGGGCGGGCCGGCGGGGGCGGACGCGGTCGGGGTGGACGCGGTCGCGGCCGCGGGCGGGGCGGTCGGGGCGGCGGCTCGGGTGCTCACAGCTCCCCCAGCCGGCGGATCACCGGGGCCACGCGCTGCACCCCGTGCCGGTAGGCCCCGCGGGCGGCCTCCCGCAGGTGCCGCCGCAGCAACCGCCGCAGCCGGGACTCACCGGCCGCGTCGCGGAGGGTGCCGGGCAGCGGGGTCCCGTCGGGGGCGAGGTGCTGGCGGGCGAGGATCCCGGGGAGGTAACCCGGGGCGGTGGTCCGGGTGTAGTACGGGTCGACCGGCGGGAGCCACGGTCGGGCGGCGAGCTCGGCGACCCGGGCCCGGGCGGCGGCGTACGGGTCCGGGGGCGCGGTCGAGTCGGCGACGGCGGCGGGGCCGGCCGGCACTCCGTGCTCGGCGAGCCAGGACGGGTCGGGCTGCGGTAGCAGCCCGGAGTCCAGCTGGTCCCAGGAGGCGAGGCAGCCCGAGCCGAGGAAGTGGTGGTTGCCCAGGGCCTCGCGGATGCCGAGGTCGGTGAGGACCGCGGTCGGGACGCCCCGGTGCAGGGACTCCAGCGCGGCCGTGGAGGAGACCGTGACCAGCAGGTCCGTGCCGTCCAGGATCTCGCCCATGTTCCCGTAGGCCAGCCGGCAGTTCGGGGGCAGCCCGCCGGGGATCCGCTCGGCGAGCCGCTGGTACGGCTGCTCCTCCAGGTGCGTGGTGTGCTCCCCGGGACGGCTGCGCAGCTTGACGAGCACCTCGCGGTCCGGGTGCAGTCGGGCGTGGCCGGCTGCCCGCCCGAGCAGGTAGGCCCGGTCCTCGCGGCTCTGGGGGACCGACGGCTGGACCGCGAAGACGACCCGCAGGGCCCGGCTCGGCGCCGCACCCGCCGGCCGGTGGGTGCCGCCGGGGCCCGCGTCGGCGAGGAAGGGGAGGGCCGTCTGCGTGACGGAGTCCGCGTCCGCTCCGACGCCCTCGTACACGGCGCGGAAGCGTTCCGCGTCGTGCCGGGAGTTGGCGAGTACGAGGTCGGCGCCGTGCCTCAGCAGGAGCCCGTCGGCGAGCTTCTCGTAGACGACGCCCACGTAGCCGGTGACGAGGACGGGGCGGGCGGCCGGCTCGGGCCACAGGGCGCGGGCCCCGTGCAGGACGGCCTGGACGGCGCCGCCGACGAGGGCGAGGACCACCACGTCGGGGCGTTCGCGCTCCAGGGCGGCCAGGAACTCGGGGCAGGTCACCTCGGCGAGCCGGTCGGCCCGGACCCCGACCTCGCCGAGCTGGCGGGCGGTCGGGGTGGCCCGGCCGCGCAACAGGTACCCGGTGAGTCCGGCGTGGTGGGGTACGAGGCGGCGGGCGGTGGAGGCACCCCATTTCCAGCGCGTGTCGGAATCCGCCAGGACGGCGACGGAGGGGCCGGTGCGAGGCGTGCATGACGCATGGGACGCACGGGGCGCAAGGGATGCGATGGTGTCTGCGCGATTGCTGACTGGCACCCGGCAGAAGTTATTCGGGGATTTCGCAGATAGGCCCAACGACCGCACAACATCGGGTTAACAGGCCGTCGACGAAATACGAATCCGCCCCGGTTAACGCGCCCGCCCCGCGCCGTTCACGCGAAATACGCACACGGGTCACGGTGAATGCCGCACGGCGTCTTAATGTCTCACAGGTGCCCAAGCTCTCTGTTGTCGTGCCGTTCTACAACGTGCAGACATACGCGCCGGATGCCCTGAAGAGCCTCGAACTCAATGCGTGCGAAAATTTCGAGTTCCTCCTGGTCGACGACTGCTCGACGGACGGGACGCCCGCGCTCCTGGAGCGGGCGGCGCGCGAGCTGCCGGGGGCGGTGCACCTCGTGCGCGAGCGGAACGGCGGTCTGGCCACCGCCCGCAACACCGGCCTGGACGCGGCCCGCGGCGAGTACGTCGCCTTCCTGGACGGCGACGACTGGCTGGCCCCCGGCCACCTGGCCCGCACCCTGGCCGTGATGGAGGCTTTGAACTGCGATTTCGTCCGCACCGACCACGTCACGGTGACCGGCCGGACGCGCGCGGTCCGGCACGTCCCGTACGGGCCCCAACGCGTGCCCGCCGATCCGCGCGCCGGGATCCTGCCCGCCACCCGGTCGACCTGCGTGGACTACCCGTACGCCTGGGCCGGCATGTACCACCGGCGGCTGCTGGACCAGGGGCTGCTGCACTTCACGGACGGGCTGCGCACGGCGGAGGACCGGCCGTGGATCTGGCGGCTGCACCGCCGGGCGCGGTCCTTCGCCGCGGTCGGACTGCCCGGGGTCTTCTACCGGCGCGGCATTTCGACCTCGTTGACGCAGATCAAGGACGAGCGGCAGCTCGATTTCATCCGGGCATTCGATCAAGTGCTGGACGACACCGCAGCCGATCCCGATTTCGAACTGCTGCTCCCGAAAGCCGTCCGAACATATTGTGCAATTATCGCGCACCACGTCGGGTCCATCGAAAGGTTCGAACCACCCGTGGCCGAGAAACTCCGACTCATGAGCGCGGGCGCCCTGCAGCGCATGCCCCCCGAGCTGCTGGACCAGGCCCTGGACGCGATGGACCCGGCGCGCAGCACCCTGCTGCGCCGCCTGCGCCGCCTGCGCAGCGGCAGGGGGGCCGTCTGATGCCCGCTCCCCGACCCGTCGGACCCGTCCCCGGACCCGGCCCAGGACCCGGCCCAGGACCCGGCCCCCTTGCCGGCACCGGCACCGTTCCCTGCACGCAGGTCTTCCTCGCCTCCACCCTCTACGGCACGGCCACCCTCGCCGCCGGGATCGACGCGGGCTGCTTCCCTCCCGCCCACCGCCGCATCCTGCTGACCAGCAACCACGCCCTCGCCGCCGAGGTGTCCCCCGGCCTGACCGGCATGCCCGGCTTCGACGTGCTGCGCACCCGCTTCGACGAGGTCATCGACTGGAACGCGGTCATCGCCCCGCTGCACCCCAGCTCCTGGACCCCGCGCCCCGAGGACGTCCCCCTGTGGGAGCGGCAGCTGCGCGCGTTGTGGGGTCTGGGCGAGGACCGCGTCGAGCTCATCGTGGAGTCACTCCAGGTGCCGCCCGCCCGCGCCCTGTGCCTGCTCTTCCCCGGCGCCGCCGTCGACGTGTACGCCGACGGGCTGATGAGCTACGGCCCCACCCGCTTCCGCCTCGACGCCCAGATCGGCACCCGCGTGCGCCGCGTGCTCCACCCGGACCTCGTGCCCGGGCTGGAGCCGCTGCTGCTCACCGAGTTCGGCGTGCCCGCGGAGCTGCTGCCGACCGACGCCCTGCTGAAGGTCCTCGACGGGCTCCCGGCCGGGGCGCCCGAGCTGGCCGGGGTCGGGGAGGGGCCGGCGCTGCTGCTGGGCCAGTACCTGTCCGCGCTCGACCTGCTCTCCCTACAGGAAGAGGAGGACCTGCACGTGGGCATGGTCCGCGGGGCGCACGCCCTCGGCCACCGCGAGCTGGTGTTCAAACCCCACCCCAGCGCCCCCGCCGAGTACTCCGGGAGGGCCGCCGCCGAGGCCGAGCGGCTCGGGGCCCGGTTCACCGTCGTCTCCGCCCCGGTCCTGGCCGAATGCCTGTACCAGCGGTTGCGCCCGGCCCTGGTCGTCGGCTGCTTCTCCACCGGACTGCTCACGGCCGCCACGCTGTACGGGCTGCCCGTCGCGCGCACCGGCACCGGGGCCGTGCTGGCCCGCCTGACCCCGTACCAGAACAGCAACCGGATCCCGCTGACGGTGGTGGACGCCCTGCTGCCCGACCTCGCGGACGCCGCCGCCGTCGCCGGTTGGGCGGCCCCCGGCCCGGAGCAGGTCCGCAGCCGGCTGGCCGGGCTGGTCACCGCGGTCGGCTACGCCATGCAGCCGCAGATCCTGGCCGAGCGCCGTGCCGAGGCCGAGCGCCACCTGGCCGCGGACCCGGACCGGCGCACCCGCGGCTACGTCACGCGCCGCCGGCTGACCTCCCTCGGACTGCCCGGCGGCATCCCTGCCGGCCTGGCGTTCCTGCCGCAGAACCCGGCGGTGCGCCGCGTGGTCCGCCGGCTGCGCCGCCTGCGCGCGGCGCGTTCTTGACCCGGGGCCGGCCTGCTGCCGCTAACCGGTGGCGAGCTTCGCGGCGAAGCCGAGGAAGAGCACCCCGGCGGCCGAGGTGGCCCCGGCCGACAGGCGCCTGCGCCGGCGGAAGGCCGCGGCCAGCCGGGTGCCGCCGAATATCAGCAGCGTCAGGTACAGGAAGCTGCCGAGCTGGAGCAGGGTGCCCAGCAGGAGGAAGGAGAGCGCCGGGTAGGCGTAGGCCGGGTCGACGAACTGCACGAAGAAGGCGCCAGAATCCAACCGCCTGTACGCTTCGCGCCCATGACCGCTACGAAGACCGCTCCCGAGTGGACCGCCGAGGAACTGGCAGAGCTGGCCGAACTTCAGGCCAGGAACGAGGCGCTGCCGGAGGGCGCGCCCCGTGGACTTCTGTCGGTGCGACTGTCGATCCTCACGGAGGACACCACCAGCCCGGCGCGGCAGGAGCTTGACCTTCGTCGCCATGCCATCCGAGAGGGTGTCAGGGTCGTCGGCGTGGCCAGGGACCTCGGAGTGTCCGCAACCAAGAAGGCGCCTTGGGAGCGGAAGGAACTCGGGGACTGGCTCAACAACCGCATCCCAGAGTTCGACCTCATTCTGTTTTGGAAGTTGGACCGGTTCATCAGGCGCATTTCTGACCTACATGAGGTCATCAAGTGGTGCGAGAAGTTCGGGAAGAACCTGATTTCTCTGAATGACACGCTCGACTTGTCATCTCCCATCGCTCAGGCAATGGTGACATTCGTCGCGGCAGTCGCAGAGATTGAAGCCGCCAACACCAAGACCCGCGTTTCATCCCACTGGGAATACACTAAGCAGCAGGACCAATGGCGTATTGGTAAGCCATCCTATGGCTACAAGACTGCCAGGGTGGGCGGGAAACTCCGCCTAGTGCAAGATCCCAGGCAGGCCCGGGCAGTGCGCTACATGTACCACGCTGCAATGCGGGGGGTTCCGGCAAACCGAATTGCTAAGGTTCTAGACAGGGCCAAGGTCGCAACCTACAGCAACGGGAAGTGGAACAATCAGCAGGTTCTCAGGACCCTTAGGAATCCCGCCGTCAAGGGGCTTCGCACTGAGGGGGGAACGAAGGCGGGCGCCTACAAATCTACGCCGGTGCTAGACAAGCAAGGGCAGGAAATCAGGGTCACGGATGAACCGATCCTGACTGATGAAGAATTCGAGGGCGTACAAGCAGCACTTGCTACCCGCTCGAAGAACAAGCGCCACCATGAGAAGAATCGCCGTCCCACTAGGTTCCTCGGCGTTATTAAGCACCAGTGCGGCAGGAACGTCAACGAATCGAACAGCTACAAAACAATTACTACCGGCGAAGTAAAAGAGTATCGATACCTGCGATGCCCCGAGTGCCGGAAGCCCGGATTCGTCACACCGGATCCTGAGCATGTGTACTCGGCTCTGGCACAGGCCGTCTTTGAGGCCCTGGGTGATTTCGAGGTGATCCGGCGCGAGTACGCCCGAGGCGACGAGAACAGGCGTGAGCGCAAGCGACTGGAAGATTCCATCGCCTACTACATGTCTGGGCTGGAGCCTGGCGGAAGGTTCGATAAGGCCGGATTCATTCGCGAGAAGGCAGAGACCACGCTAGACGCCCTCATGAAGGAATTGACGAAGATCGACCCGGAGTCCACAAAAGATCGGTGGGTCTACGAAAGCACCGGCATGACCTACAGCCAACATTGGAAGACCGGTGGCGTAGAGGCCATGGAGAAAGATCTACTGAGTGCTGGAATAACCTTCGAACTTGGAAAACAGGACGATGGGGAACTAGTGGGCAAGTTGATCATTCCGCACGACGTCAAGAAGCGATTGATCAGAATGGACAACAACTGGAGTTAGCGACACCGGCGCACTCCGTCAAACAGAAATGCCCCCTCCGGAAGGAGGGGGCATTTCTGTTTTCAACTCTCGGGGGGATAAACGACATCGGCGACCACTCTTCGGTTACCGTCCTGATCCTGGATAACGGTTACAACACGCATACGCCCCCTTTCGGCGCCGAGACCCTGCGCCGGGCACCAGTAATGACGGAACCTTGCATCGCCACCCTCTGGCGAAGTCAAGCACTACGTTCAAACGCCACCACCGTTTAAACGCGTGGGCAACACCACGCCCCGTCGGGCTTGATCAACATGGATTTCGCCACCCCATCGGCGGTAGAACTCAGCCAGCACCTGTCAGAGAGGACACGTCGGTACCCGCATGGCTAATCGCTCCGATGCCGCCAAGGCACGACACGGCGCATGGGTCTTCGCCCTTGCCACGGCCGAGGCTCCCGGGGCCGACGCTCTCAAGGCGCACAGACTCACGCGCAAAGACGCGTGGCCCAACTTCACGCGCTTCCTCATAGCGGTCGGTACCCGCTGGGGGACGTGGGGGGAGGAGATACGGCCCACGCTGGACCGTATCCAAGAGGCAACCGGCGTCGACAGGTCGAAGGCCAGTCGATGGCTGCACACAGCGGTGAACCTCGGGTATCTCTCCGTGGCCCGTCAAGGGTCGCGAGGAATCGCCACGACGTACCGAATCGCCATCCCTGGCGAGAAAGCAGAGAAGGCCCCTCAGGGCCTTTCTGGCACCTCTCGGGCATCTCGGCCGGCTGAGGCAGCCGAAAGGCACCCTGCGGGTATTCCAGGGCCGCTCAGTGGGCCCGCACCGAATGATCCCCGCTCGCTCAATTGGGATGAAATGAGCTGGGAGGCTCAGGCGGTGTTCCTGTCGGCCCCGGCCGAACGGCAGCAGCAATGGAAGCCGGAGTATGGCTCCTACGATGCAGCCGTTAAGGCGGCTGTGGCCCATAACCCGTATCTCCCTGTGTAGCCCCCTGTCTCACAGGGGTGCCCAGATGAGATAGAGCAGTAGAGCCGCTGTGTCATAGCAGCGGCCTTGCTGTCTCATGTATTCAGCTTTCCTGTCTCAGACTCCCAGGATCTTTGAGACGTAACTAGGAACTAAGAACTACAGACCCCTTCGGGGTCTGTTAGCTACTCGCAAGCTCGCAGCTAATCCCCTGGCCGGTCGACAGACCCGGACAGCCAGGCTCCCTAACGGGGCCTGACTCAGCCAAGGCAGAAAGCGCAGCTGCGGAGCAAGCGGAGCGAAAGACTCCTTCGGCCTGTAGGCCTTCGGAGTCTTTCAGTGGCGAAGGCGAAAAACTGTGTTCTGCGCCGGGCCCCCGAAAGGGTGCCCCCTGTCTTTTCGCAGCCTCTCAGTCGAAGAAGGCGCACGCGGCCCCGTACGGGCCGAAGGGTGGGAACTTAAGTCCTGATCCTCGCTCGCGCTGCGCGCGGGCCCTCGCGGCCCCGCAGGAAGCCGCAGTAGCCGCGAAACACCGGGGAGGGGGGATCCGAAAGTCTGAACGCGCCTTTCTGCACCCGCGTCTTTCCCTCTTTTCGCATGCCTGAGGACATCGGACAGCGTGGGCAGTGGATTATTGCGTATCTGCACGTCAGGGCACGGATTCGTACGGCATGCCTAGGGACATGCCGAGGGACATTCGGAGGGCGACTGTCCTCAACCATGGATAGGAGATCAACAGTGAAGCGATGCCCGTATTGCCGTACCCGACTATTGGCCAGGGCCCGAAACGGGAACGTGAAGGCGACGTGCGGGGCGCCTGAGTGCCTGAAGGCTCGGGAGCGGGAACGTAAGCGCACCGTCCGCGCGAAGGCCCGCGGAGAGGCGCCTACGCCGCTTATGGAGCCCGGGCCGGCCTCGGGGGCCGAGGGGGCGTTCATGGCGCCTTGGGGGCAGGTGTACGCCTCCGAGATGGAGGCTTGGGCCGACTGTCTTCTGACGGGCGGCCTCGACGGCCTGGGCGAAGTTTCGGCTGAAGTCCAGTACGAGCGACAGCGAATGCTGGCGGCTGTAAGGGATTCCGTCGCTTAACAGGTCTATAAATGCCGAAGGAACCCACTAGGGAACCCCTTCAATACTAGGTGCAGGGTCAGAGTCTGGCGCGGCCTCCGGATTGCTCCACCGGAGGCCGCGCCTTTCTCGTACTCCAGTGCCGGTACGAGGCCATGCCCGCGAAGGGGAAACATGACTGTTCATTTGAATTGCTGGCACTGCTCCGAAGTCTTTGTGCGCGAACTCGGCCCAGGTGCTCCGCCGAGGTATTGCGGAAACGCATGCCGCGGCGCTGCCAGACGCTCTCGGCAGCGGATCCAGTATGAGCGTCGCGCAGAGCGGCGCAGGCTGGCCGACGCTTCCGCGGTATGAAGCGGCGTTTTTACTCTGTCCCTGTACTTGATGAGGAATACTAATGTCGATGACTGATGTTTACAACCGGCAGGCTAAGGCCTTTCTTGAAGACCGCTCGAAGCTGATTACGGAGATGCGTTCAGTAGAGGCTGACACTGCTCTTTCCGGGGTGGAGAAGCGCGAGCGTGTAGAGCGCATGGACCGTGAAATCATGCGGCTTGAGGCCGAGGCCCGAGAGGCCGTCGAGCGTAGCGAGCGCGAGGCCGAGGTTCGGTCTATGGCTGGCCGGAACGCTGGCATGCTGTCCCCTGGCCAGATCGCACACTGCGAGTCGGACGAGTGGCGCGGGCTGCTGCCCTCGCTCAATGAGTATCGGACGCTGATCTCTGAGGGTATTCCCGGTGACGGCGGTTACACGGTGCCCGATCAGGTTTCCTCCAAGTACATCGACGCCTTGAAGGTGAATTCAACTTTCCTGCGCGGCCTCCCCGCCGGCAGCATCATTCCATTCACTTCGGACACCCTCTCCGTCCCGCAGCTGGTCTCTTCCACGGGTGCTGACTATGCAGCCGAAGGGCAGCCCATCTCGGAAGGTCAGATGGTGTGGGGTGAGGTCAAGTTCACTGCAAAGAAGATCGGTGAAATTCAGTGGGCCGGTACCGAGGTGCTGGAAGACTCGGCGCTTGACCTCCGGCGGATCATCGCCGACAACCTCCTGCGTGACGCTTCCCTGAAGTTCGATGCGGACGCGTTCACCGGATCGGGCGCCAACCCGATCAAGGGAATTGTTTCCCAGGGTGTGACTACGACCCTGGGAGCCGGAAAGGTCACTGTCACGTATGACGACCTGGCGGACGCCGTGGCCAGAATCGAGGCCACGAATGGGCGCCCCTCGGTCGTATGGGCTTCTACCGATATGGCTGCGGCTCTCCGCAAGGAAAAGGCGAACGGCTCTGGCACCTACCAGGGTGGCCAGCCGACCGATTCCCCGGCTACGACCGCATGGGGACTCCCCGTTCTGGTCAGCGGCTTTCTTGCGCCCAAGACCGTTGCGGTTGCTGACGCATCCCGCATCGTGGTCGGCGTACGCCGGACGGCTCAGGTGAGAGTCAGTGAGGACGCTCGCTTCGCCTCGGATCAGGTCGGCTTCAAGCTCACCATGCGCATGGCAGGCGTTTCCCTCGCCGAGCCTGCCTCCGTCCAGATCGTGAAGGCTGCCGCTTCCTAGGCCAATTGCAAGTAAATCCCCCGTACCCGAGAAGGGTGCGGGGGATTCTTCGCATTTCAGCGCACAGAACCGTGGTCAGGCGGTGTAGAGCGTCGGGCGCTCCGCCACCTGGTCCGGGGTGAGCCCTTCCACGGTCAGGTTCCCGGTCCAGAGGTGGTCGCGGTTGGCGTACGTCGCGTCGAATCGGACGCGCTTGCCGCCGGGCTCCAGCTTCCACCCCTGGTGGTCGAACTGCGTGATGCGGTCGCTGCCACACACGAACGCCCGGGTGGCCTGGGTGAGCACCCATTGGGCGAGCTCGGTCTCGCCGGCCGTGGGTCGGCCGCAGTTGCGGGCCATCTGCCACAGGCGCCCCCACTCGACACCGGGTGTCAGCGGGCCGACGATGGCCACGTCTCCGATCCGCCGGTCGTCCAGGTGGTGCACGGCGTAGCCGAAGACCACGCCGAACATGGCGAATACGGTGACCCTGCTGCTCCCGGTCAAACCCTCGTCGGATGCCATGGGCGGTACCTTTGCTCAGGGTAGGACCCGGGCACCTGTGACGTGCCCGGGTCCTACTTCGTTCGAGGGGATCAGCAGCCGTCGCCGTCGCCGCAGCAGGCCGGGGGGTTGCAGTCCTTCGCGGCGCCCCACATCCGCTCGTCGACGTAGAAGCCGGCCGCCTTGACCCGCTCCACCACGGAGCCGATGAGCGGGCGTGTGCGGACCGTGGCCTTCGGTTCGTGGTCCAGGAAGTAGCCGAACTGTTCCTGGCACCACGCGGCGTAGGCGCGGGTGTGGAGCGCGAACGAGTGCCAGCCCGGGTCAACGACCTGGGACGGGGTCATGTCGAACGCGTGGGTGTCACCCATGACCTTGAGGAAGGCCAGGGCCTGGTCCACGATGTTGCGGGCCGTGGACAGTTCGTGCCCGTACTCCTCCGCGCAGAACTCGGACACCTTCTCGAACAGTTCGGGACTGACGAGGTCCCGCCCGCGCCGTACGGCGGCGGGGCTTTCGACCATGGTCGTCATCGTGTGACTCCTTCTGTCGATGGGTGAGGGTCAGGCCGCGGGCGGTGGCGGGAACTGGTCCCCACCCGTGCCGCCGGACTTGTCGCCCGGGTCGATAACGCGCATCTCAGATCACCCCCTTCTGCCGTGGCGTGCCCTGCAACCCGCCCTGACGGGCGGGGGTCTGTGTCAGGTCGTGGCGACCCGGTGAACAAGGGCGATGTCCTCGAACCCTCGAAGGAAGCGGCCGTGACCGGCATTGAGGCCCGTGTGGGTCATGCACTGCCGATCCACGTCGGCCACGTCGGGGCCGGGAACGGCAGCCCAGCCGCAGCCCTCGTAGAGGCAGCTCGCAACCACGGTGGGCGTGGATTCGGGGTCTCTGATGATTCGGTGCTCGGTGTACCGGAGGACTGAGCGCGTCATCGGCGCGACCCGTCCTCGTTGACGCACCGGGTGTGCCAGTAGGCGACTTTCGGCGGGCCGTCCTTCTGCCCGAGCATTCCCCGTCGGGCAAGCTGCTGAAAGGGGATGGGCATGCTGCAAGACGGACACGTCTCGCGCTTTGCGGTGTACGTCACGTACTCGAAGCTGTCCGTACTGGCTGCCATCACGCACCCCTCCCGATGACTTCCCGGTCGATGTCATGACCCTAGGAAGCGGGCTAAGACGGCCTCAACGAACTTGCACGACCTTGCAGGGAATCACCCGAGTGCGGCGATGGCTTCCGCGATCAATGCGCGTGCGGGCCGCCCATGGCAGGCAAGTTTGGCTAGCTCAGCGAACATGTGGGCGTACGTCTCGATCTCGCTGGGCTGCTTCACGGTCACCTGCGCCGTGGCTAGCTCGATGATCACTTGGTTGTCGTCGTAGATCCAGAAGCCTTCAACGGGCCACATGACCCGTTCGGCGCTCATGGGGACCACGCCGAGGCTGACGTTAGGCAGCACGGCGATTTGGAGGAGGTGTCCGAGCTGGGCAGCCATGACGTCCGGGCCACCGAAACGGGAGCGCAACGCCGACTCCTCCAGCACGATCCCGAAGTGCCGATGGGCGTCATGTAGGTAGCGCTGGCGCAGCATGCGCACCTTGACCGCTGCTTCAACATCGTCCGGGATCTGCCTGAACGCCACGATCCGCTTCATGACGGCGGTCGCATAGTCGGCCGTCTGAAGCAGGCCCGGGATCACCCCGGGCTCGTAGATGCGGAAACGGCTTGTCCGGGCGTACAGGGGAACGTGGGCCTCTTGGGCGTGCTTGAGGCCGGCGCGCTGCAATCGCTTCCACTCCACGTACATCTCGTCGATGCCCTGGGCCGTGGCGCGTAGGTCTTCGTAGTCTTCCGGGACGCCGCAGATGGTGACGTAGGCAAGGAGATCTTGGTCTGAGGGCGGAGTCTTGCCGTTCTCAATGCGAGAGGCCTTGGACTCGCTCCAACCCGCACGCGCAGCCAGCGCCCGCGCTGTCAGGCCGGTCGGCTTGCGAATGTCTCGCAGCCGCCTGCCGAGGGCAGCACGGGCGTCTTGGACTGCTGATGAAGGTGACGTGTTCACGGGCGGGCAGGCGTCAGGTGGGCTGGTACTCCGAGTGCGGCGTGGCGCGTTCCCAGACGGCTTCGAACGCGCCCACGCACAGCTTCAGGATCGTCGGGTCCTGGGTGATCTCCAACCAGTCGCCCGGGGCGCTCTCGCCGTTCCCGTCGAAGTGCAGGACGAGAACGGTCTTGTTGTCGAAAACCCAGAAGTCGTTCCCCGGGAAGGCGATGTCAGTAGCGTTGCGGCGCGGAAGCCACCGGATCTCCTCCCCAGCTTTCACGTTGGCGTCCGAGACGTGGTGCTCGAACCGGAGGTAGTCCGATTCCGGGACGGAGAACACCCGGGCTCGGCGGATGGACACGCCCCTGTCCGTGGCCTTGCGGACCCACTTCAGCCAGTGGCGGATCTCAGGGTCGTTGTCCTCGGGGAGGTCGCGGAGGCCCTGCTTCCAGGCCATGAAGCTGGGGTCGGACTCCATGTAGCCGTCCCGCATCTCCAGATGGATCGCGCTGTGCTCGGTGGAAGCGAGAAGCTCCTCAAACGACGGGACCGTCGGCACCCTTAACCTCCAAGAAGAACTGCACCATGCGTCGCGGCAGCTCGATGACATCCTCATGGTCGGGGATGTCCATCAGTTGCCTGCGTTCCGCGTCCGTCACCTTGAACCCCTGGACCAGGTACGTGTCAGTGGCGTCGTCCAGGTAGATCGTGGGCGAGCCGCCGTCCTTGCTCTCAGGGTCCTTGCCAAGCTTGTGCAGAGCCATGGTGTCCTCCTCGCTCGGGGCTGACGATCTCTGTGTGCAAGCTTGCGTCGCAGGCACTCTCGGGCGCACCAAACTTGCACGAACTTGCGCGACAGATGCCCCTGTCTGGCCAGAAGCGGCCCGGGGACAGCAGAACCCCCCGCCAGCCGCGTCACCAACCTGTCCGGACAACACACCTAGAGGGTTGGGGCCTCAGGGCGTCTCAGGGCTGGTCACGGCCTTCACGGTGAGTGGCTGCCGCTTCCGCCTGCTGGGTGCGCTGACAAGGGCAGAGAACGGGGTGACCTTCGAGGGCTCCTGGGACTCTTTGGGGGGCCTCTCGGGCAGGCCGAGGGCTCGCAGTGCCTCTTGCTGCTCCTGGAGGCTCATGCGGGCGAACAGGGCCGCAGTGTCGTCAAGGTGAGACATGCCAGCCCCCTACGCGCTTGCCAGAGACAGCTTCGCGGCGAACCCCAGGAAGAGCACCCCGGCGGCCGAGGTGGCCCCTGCGCTGAGCCTCCTCCGGCGACGGAACGCCGCAGCCAGACGGGACCCACCGAAGATGAGCGCAGACAGGTACAACGCGCTCGCCATCTGGAGGAGGACGCCCAGCGTCACGAACCCCACGATCGGGTTGGACTCTGACACGAACTGCACGAAGAAGGAGACCAGGAACAGGATGGCCTTCGGGTTGAACACGCTGATCAGCAGGGCCCGGCGGTAGGGCCGCTCGCCCTCGCCCGCATCCGCTTCCACGGCGGGCGCGGACCCCTGCTGCTCCTGCGGCCCGGTCCGCGAACGCCACAGCGACCAGGCACCGCGCAGCATGCCGACGGCGAGCCAGGTCAGGTAGCCGGCGCCGAGCAGCTTGACGATCCCGAACAGCACCGGGCTGGCCTGGAGCAGGGCTCCGGCCCCGGTGGCGGCGAGCGCCATGAGCACGGCGTCGCCCGTGAACACCCCGGCGGCGGCCTTGTATCCCGTACGCACCCCGCGCCGTGCGGCGACGGACAGCACGTACAGGGAGTTCGGCCCCGGCAGGAGGATGATCAGGACGAGCCCGACGAGGTAGGTCGGCAGATCGGTGACACCCAGCATGGGCAGGAGTGTCCCATGGGGTTGCTCCTGTCGCACGAGTGTTCCACCATGCGGTCACCAGCGGGATTCGGCCGGCTCGTAGGCTCCCCAGACCTCCCTGAGGGTGTTGCACACCTCGCCGACCGTGGCCCGGGCGCGCAGGGCCTCCTTCATCGGGTAGAGCACGTTCGCCGTGCCCTCCGCGGCCTCGCGCAGGGCTGCCAGGGCCGCCGCCACCGCCGCACCGTCCCGCTCGGCGCGCAGTGCGGCGAGGGCCGCGCGCTGGCGGGTCTCGATGGCCGGATCGACGCGCAGCGGTTCGTACGGCTCCTCCTCGGCCAGTGCGAAGCGGTTCACCCCGACCACCACCCGCTCGCCGCTGTCCGTCTCCCGGGCGATGCGGTACGCGTTGCGCTCGATCTCCGCCTTCTGGAAGCCGGCCTCGATCGCGGCCACCGCCCCGCCGAGGTCCTCGACGCGGCGCATCAGGTCGAGCGCCGCCGCCTCCACCTCGTCGGTCATCCGCTCCACCGCGTAACTGCCGGCGAACGGGTCGACGGTGTGCGGGACGTCCGTCTCGTGGGCCAGCACCTGCTGGGTGCGCAGGGCGAGCCGGGCGGCCTTCTCGGTCGGCAGGGCGATGGCCTCGTCGAAGGAGTTCGTGTGCAGCGACTGGGTGCCGCCGAGCACGGCAGCCAGGGCCTGCACCGCCACCCGTACGAGGTTCAGCTCGGGTTGCTGCGCCGTCAACTGGACGCCGGCGGTTTGGGTGTGGAAGCGGAGCATCAACGACTTGGGGTCCTTTGCCCCGAATTCCTCCCGCATGACGCGGGCCCAGATCCGCCGGGCGGCCCGGAACTTGGCGACCTCCTCCAGCAGGGTGGTGCGGGCGACGAAGAAGAACGACAGGCGGGGGGCGAACTCGTCGACGGCCATCCCGGCGTCCAGCGCGGTGCGCACGTACGCGATCCCGTCGGCCAGGGTGAAGGCGATCTCCTGCGCGGGTGAGGCCCCGGCCTCGGCCATGTGGTAGCCGGAGATGGAAATGGTGTTCCAGCGGGGGATCTCGGCCCGGCAGTACCGGAAGGTGTCGGCCGTCAGCCGCAGCGAGGGCCCGGGCGGGAAGATGTACGTCCCGCGGGCGATGTACTCCTTCAGCACGTCGTTCTGCACGGTCCCGGTCAGCTGCCCGCCCGCGATCCCCTGCTCCTCCGCGACGAGCTGATACAGCAGCAGCAACAGGGCCGCCGGGGCGTTGATGGTCATCGAGGTGGACACCCGGTCGAGCGGGATCCCGGCGAACAGCACGCGCATGTCGTCGATCGAGTCGACGGCGACGCCGACCTTGCCGACCTCCCCGTGCGCGAGGGGCGCGTCGGAGTCGTGCCCCATCTGCGTCGGCAGGTCGAACGCCACGGACAGGCCGGTGCCGCCGCCGGCGATGAGCTGCCGGTAGCGGGCGTTGGATTCGACCGCCGTCCCGAAGCCCGCGTACTGCCGCATCGTCCACGGCTTGCCGGTGTACATCGAGGGGTAGATCCCCCGTGTGTACGGATACGCCCCTGGTTCGCCCAGTTTGGTGCGCGGGTCCCACTCCGTCAGAACGTCCGGGCCGTAGACCGGTTCGATGGGGATGCCGCTCTCGGTGTTCGACATGTGACCAAGCCCTCCGTAGAGCAAAGGGACCCGGGGCTGATACAACCTTCCCCGCGACGGCTGTCGGCCGTCTCCCTGACGGCTGCTGGTCACAATGGCGCAACATCCCCGCACCCAGTGCAACTCTCCACGCCCGCCAGGCATCACCTAGCTAGATACACGACGCAGAAATCGGGGGGACAGCACATGCACCGCCAGAGAGTCATAGTCCGCACACTCGGGGCAGTCGCCGCCGTCGCGCTCGCCGCGACCGCGTGCGGGCCGAAGTCGGAGCCGGCCGGCTCCGCTTCACCGGTCGCCACGGCCTCCCCGGCCGCCGCCTCCCCGTCGGCCTCGCCCTCGTCCGACGACAAGCAGGCCTCGCCCTCCGCCTCGCCGTCGCAGTCCGCCTCCCCGTCGGCCTCGGCCTCCCCGTCGGTCAAGCCGATCATGGCGAACGGCGACGACAGCGACCAGGTGCGCGAGCTCCAGGCCCGCCTGAAGCAGCTGAAGTTCATGTCGGTGAAGCCCACCGGCTTCTACGGGACGAAGACGACCTCCGCGGTCAAGGCCTTCCAGTCGAAGCACGGCCTGCCCGCCACCGGCTCGGTCGACGCGGCCACCTGGAAGAAGCTCCAGGGCGCCAGCAAGAAGCCGTCGGCCGACGAGCTGCGCCCGCCGGAGGTCAACGAGGCCGACGCGCCCGACCCGCGCTGCATGCAGGGCCGCGTCATGTGCATCAGCAAGGAGAGCCGCACGCTCGCCTGGATGATCGACGGCAAGGTCGTCTCCACCATGGACGTGCGCTTCGGCTCCGAGAACACCCCGACCCGCGAGGGCGAGTTCAGCGTCGGCTGGAAGGCCAAGGACTGGACGTCGACGCTCTACCACACGCCGATGCCGTACGCGATGTTCTTCAGCGGCGGCCAGGCGGTGCACTACTCGGCGGACTTCGCGGCGCGCGGCTACAACGGCGCCTCGCACGGATGCGTGAACGTCCGCGACAAGGGCAAGATAGCTGCGCTGTTCGACCAGGTGAAGGTCGGCGACAAGGTCGTCGTCTACTGGTGAGCCGCCGGGCCTGACGGCCCGAGTCCGGACCCGGGGGGGCCGGACTCGGGCCGTTTTTCTTTGCCTGCGTCCCTGCCCCCGGATGCTCGAACGGCCCCGGGGCGGGAGCGCCGGGGCCGGAAGGGGGGAACGGGGGGAAGAGGGAGGGGGCGCGGGCAGGGCCGGGGGAACGAACCCCGCCCGCGCCGGGTGCGCAGAGCCCAGGGGTACGGGGGGAACCCCGGCTCGTGCGCCGCCGATGACCAGTCGGCTCGTTATGTACTGCGCCGCAGGTTCGAAAAGTGTTACACGGTGTTCGTGACACCCCCCGCGAACAGCGAGAAGCCCCGCGGGGAGACATCCCCGCGGGGCCTTCCAAGTCGCCGGGGCCGCGGTCAGCGCGGCAGGCGCACGCCCGGGGAAGCGGTCCCCACCGGTGGGGTCGGCTGGGTCATCGGCGCCGCCGGGGCGGGCGTCGGGGCCTGGAGGACCTCGCTGCTGCGGGGGGCGGTGCCGGTCTTGGACCCGCGGGGCCCGTCGAGCAGCGCCTCGCAGTAGTGCGGGATCCGCGAGAGCCCCTTGGCCAGCTTGGAGAGCTTGTCGCGGCGGTCGGCGTCCATGCTGCCGGAGCGGTACGCCTCGCACAGGTTGACCGCCCTGAGGCGGGTCTCCCGGTCCTGGTCGTGCAGCTCGGTCGCGCCGCCGAGGGTCTCCTTGCCGGCGCCACCGGTACCGCCCGCCGAAACCGTGCCGGACGAGGTGTCCGTGTCCGCGCGGAAGCGGGAGTCGGGCCCGGCCCCACCGTCTCCGCCCGTCTCCGCGCCGGCCGCGGAGCCGTCCGGGGTGCCGGGGGCGGTGGCACCGCCGTCGGTGCTGCGGAACGGGTCGGGGCGCAGCTGGGGTGCGGAGGTCGGGCCGACGCCGCCCGACGGGGCGGGGCTCTCCTCCGCGCTGAGCGTCGCGGCCGGTGCGGGTCCGGCGGAGGTGTGGGTGGCGCGGTCCAGCAGGCCGGCGCCCGCGGCCGCGGCGAGCCCGCCGACGGCGACGCCGGCCAGCGCCGCGGCCAGCGCGAACCGCGCGGGGCGGCTGCGCCGGGACCCGGCCGCGGATCGGCCCGGGGCGGGTGCGGACAAGGGGGTCACGTGGCCGAGGTCCACCAGGGGCCCGGCCGCGGTGGCGGCGGCCCCGGCGTCGTCGGCGCCTGCGCGCGCGGCGCGGAACGCGGCCAGCGCGGCCTCCTCGCCCGGCAACTCGGTCCCGGCGGGGGCCTGCGGCGGCACCAGCATGTCGAGGGCGGCGCGCAGCCGTTCCTCGGCGTCCCGGGCGCGGCGACCGGCGTCCGGGGCGGCCGGCGCGCCGAGCAGCACGCGCTCCGCCGCCGCCCGGTCCAACCACCTGTTGCGCTCGTCGGCCATCACATGTCCTTCTGCGTCCGCCAACGTGAATGCGTCACACCGGTTTGCTCTACGAGGCCGCCGCCCCGGCCCCGCTGGGCGGGAACGGCGTCGAGGTCGCGCTGGCCCCCGCCCTCCCGGACCGGGTCACCGGCATTATGGCCGACGCCCGACGGCCGGTCCGACGCAGGCTCCGCTTCCGGCCCGTGGACGCCCTCGGCGCACAGCAGCTCCGCCAATTTCTTCAGACCCCGGTGCGCCGCGGTGCGTACCGCTCCCGGCCGCTTGCCCAGGGTCTCCGCCGCGCTCTTGGCGTCGAGTCCCACCACGACGCGCAGGACCACCGCTTCCGCCTGGTCCTGCGGGAGCCGGGCGATCAGGGCCATGGTCCGGCCGGTGGAGAGGGCCTCCATCGCCTCGCCCGCGGTGTCGCTGTCGGCGGCCCGGCCCGTGAGCTCGGTCTCGTCCCCGCCGATGGCGGGGCGGCGGCCGCGCATGCGGATGTGGTCCAGGGCCCGGTTGCGGGCCACCCGGGCGGCCCAGCCGCGGAAGCGGTCGGCGTCACCGGTGAAGGAGTCCAGGTCGCGGGCGATCTGCAGCCACGCCTCGGAGGTCACGTCCTCCGCATCGCCGTCGCCGACGAGCGTGCGTACGTAACCGAGCAGGCGTGGGTGCACGGAGCGGTACACAGCACGGAACGCGTTCTCGTCGCCGTCCTGTGCCGCGAGCACCGCGGCGGTCAGCTCCGCGTCGTCCCCCAGCAAAGTCCCCAACCCGTTCACTGTCCTGTACGTGTGGCGCAAATCAGCACGTTACGGCTTTCAAGTACCTTCGTCCACGAGTTGTACGGGGAGCAACCGATCGTGCGCGAACCGGGGTGTGACACAAAACGCACGCGCGGCGCTGTCATGGATACGGGCTTGTCGCACGAGTCCGTACGGACGACGACCGGGGCCTCTCCTGTGGGGGGTGGCGGCCCCGGTCGTCTTCCACCTCCCGCTCGTGGACCTCACCACGTCATCCTTTCGGCTCACTTCCGGGTGAAAACCCCTTAGGGGCTCGGCGCACCCCGTCCGGCGTCGCTAGCGTGGCGGTACACCCGTACCGCGTCCCGAGGAGTCCCCCCTGTCCAGCCATCTTCCGGCACAGGCCCCTGGGGGTTACTCCCCGGGGGCCCCTCCCGGACGAAGTCTGGGGGAGACGTCTGCGGGAACGTCCTCCCTCGTCCCCGACCGCGGACTGGCGCGTTTCAACGCCCTGTCCGCCGACGCGGCCGAGGCCGTCCTGATGCAGTGCTGCGGCAGCCGGCGCTGGGCGCACCGGGTGGCCGCCCACAGACCGTACCCGGATTCGGGGGCTCTTCGGGCCGCAGCTGACGAAGCCTCGTACGACCTGGGCGGGGCGGACCTCGCCGAAGCGCTCGCCGCGGAGTTCCCGCCGGAGCTCGGCCACGGGGCCCCGTACGCGGCCCTGCTGGCCCTGGACGCGGCCCACGCCGAGTACGAACGCACCTTCGGGCACGCCTTCGTGGTCTGCCTGGACGGGCACCCGCCGGAGGAGCGGGCCGGGCAGTTGCTGGGCGCGATCCGCCGCCGGATGGGTCTGGACCCGGAGGAGGAGCGGGCGATCTCGGCGGACGAACTGCGCCGGCTGGCCCTGGCACGGCTCGCCGACCTGACGGACTGGCTCACCTCACCGGACGGTGTGGGTGCGGCCGAAACGGGGCTATTCGCCCCCGTGGGATAGGCCGTCCGTGCCTGTTTGATCACACCGGAGGACCCCGGGCGAAGGAACCGACAAAGCGTCGCTACGATGTCCGGGGCCGGTGGACCGTACCCGGCCGGGCCCGACCGACAACGAAGCCGGCAGGCCCCCGCCCCGCTTCCGGAGGGTTTTCCGTGCCGGCTGGAACGTTGTACCGCGGCCGGGAAGGAATGTGGTCCTGGGTGGCTCATCGAGTCACCGGCGTCCTCATTTTCTTCTTCCTGTTCGTACACGTCCTCGACACCGCTCTCGTCCGCGTCTCCCCCGAGGCGTACGACGATGTCGTGGCTACCTACAAGACGCCGATCGTCGCGCTGCTGGAGTACGGCCTCGTGGCCGCCATCCTCTTCCACGCGCTGAACGGTCTCCGTGTCATCGCTGTGGACTTCTGGTCCAAGGGCCCGCGCTACCAGAAGCAGATGCTCTGGTCGGTCATGGTGCTCTGGCTGGTGCTGATGATCGGGGCCCTGATCCCCGTCCTCGGTCACGCCTACCTCGAACTGTTCGGGAAGTGACGCGCATGTCCTCTGACACTTCTTCCGCTCAGGCCATCGGCGACGTGGAGGGCGTGAGCCTCTACGACGTGGACAACCCGGCGCCGTACATCGAGGCCCCGCGCAAGCGCACCGGCAAGACCCCGCGCTCGACCCGCGGCAACTTCGAGATGGCCGCATGGCTCTTCATGCGCCTGTCGGGCATCGTCCTCGTCGTCCTGGTCATCGGCCACCTCCTCATCCAGCTGGTGCTGGACGGCGGCGTCTCCAAGATCGGTTTCGCCTTCGTGGCCGGCCGCTGGGCGTCCCCGTTCTGGCAGGTCTGGGACCTGCTGATGCTGTGGCTGGCCATGCTGCACGGCGCCAACGGCCTGCGTACCGTCATCAACGACTACGCGGAGCGCGCGAACACGCGCCTGTGGCTGAAGGGCCTGCTCTACACCGCCACGGTGTTCACCATCCTTCTGGGCACGCTGGTGATCTTCACCTTCGACCCGAACATCCGCTAGGCAACGGGGCTGAGGCGACACATCTCATGAAGATCCACAAGTACGACACCGTCATCGTCGGCGCCGGTGGCGCGGGCATGCGCGCCGCCATCGAGGCGACGAAGCGCAGCCGCACCGCCGTGCTGACCAAGCTGTACCCCACCCGCTCCCACACGGGCGCCGCGCAGGGCGGCATGGCCGCCGCGCTGGCCAACGTGGAGGAGGACAACTGGGAGTGGCACACCTTCGACACGGTCAAGGGCGGTGACTACCTGGTCGACCAGGACGCCGCCGAGATCCTGGCGAAGGAGGCCATCGACGCCGTCCTCGACCTGGAGAAGATGGGCCTGCCGTTCAACCGCACCCCGGACGGCACCATCGACCAGCGCCGCTTCGGCGGCCACTCCCGCAACCACGGCGAGGCCCCGGTCCGCCGGTCCTGCTACGCCGCGGACCGCACCGGCCACATGATCCTCCAGACGCTGTACCAGAACTGCGTCAAGGAGGGCGTGGAGTTCTTCAACGAGTTCTACGTCCTGGACCAGCTGATCACCGAGGTGGACGGCGTCAAGAAGTCCGCCGGTGTGGTCGCGTACGAGCTGGCCACCGGCGAGATCCACATCTTCCAGGCGAAGGCCGTCGTCTACGCCTCGGGCGGCAACGGCAAGTTCTTCAAGGTGACCTCCAACGCGCACACCCTCACCGGTGACGGCCAGGCGGCCTGCTACCGGCGCGGCCTGCCGCTGGAGGACATGGAGTTCTTCCAGTTCCACCCGACCGGCATCTGGCGCATGGGCATCCTGCTGACGGAGGGCGCCCGCGGTGAGGGCGGCATCCTCCGCAACAAGGACGGCGAGCGCTTCATGGAGAAGTACGCGCCGGTCATGAAGGACCTCGCGTCCCGTGACGTCGTCTCCCGCTCCATCTACACGGAGATCCGCGAGGGCCGCGGCTGCGGTCCCGAGGGCGACCACGTGTACCTGGACCTGACGCACCTGCCGCCGGAGCAGCTGGACGCCAAGCTCCCGGACATCACGGAGTTCGCGCGCACCTACCTCGGCATCGAGCCCTACACGGACCCGATCCCGATCCAGCCGACCGCGCACTACGCCATGGGCGGCATCCCGACCAACGTCGAGGGCGAGGTCCTGGCGGACAACACCACCGTCGTCCCCGGCCTGTACGCGGCCGGCGAGGTCGCGTGCGTGTCGGTGCACGGCGCCAACCGCCTCGGCACCAACTCGCTGCTGGACATCAACGTCTTCGGCCGCCGCGCGGGCATCGCCGCCGCCGAGTACTCCGCCAAGGCCGACTACGTCGAGCTGCCGGAGAACCCGGGCCAGCTCGTCGTCGACCTGGTCGAGACGCTGCGCAACTCCACCGGCTCCGAGCGGGTCGCGGACCTGCGCAACGAGCTCCAGGAGACGATGGACGCGAACGTGTCGGTGTTCCGCACGGAGCAGACCATCAAGACCGCGGTCGAGAAGATCGCGGAGCTGCGCGAGCGCTACAAGAACGTCTCGATCCAGGACAAGGGCAAGCGGTTCAACACGGACCTGCTGGAGGCCATCGAGCTGGGCAACCTGCTCGACCTGGCCGAGGTCATGGCCGTCTCGGCCCTGGCCCGCAAGGAGTCCCGCGGCGGTCACTACCGCGAGGACTACCCGAACCGCGACGACGTCAACTTCATGCGCCACACCATGGCGTACCGCGAGGTGGCGGCCGACGGCAAGGACTCCGTCCGGCTCGACTACAAGCCCGTCGTCACCACCCGCTACCAGCCGATGGAGCGTAAGTACTGATGGCCACCCCGACCCTCGTGAAGAAGGGGGAGGCGGAGTCCGCCGCCTCCCCGTACATCACGGTCACCTTCCGGATCCGCCGCTTCAACCCCGAGGTCTCCGACCAGGCCGAGTGGCAGGACTTCCAGATCGAGATCGACCCGAAGGAGCGCGTGCTCGACGGTCTCCACAAGATCAAGTGGAACCTGGACGGCACGCTCACCTTCCGCCGCTCCTGCGCGCACGGCATCTGCGGCTCCGACGCGATGCGGATCAACGGCAAGAACAGGCTCGCCTGCAAGACGCTGATCAAGGACATCAACCCGGAGAAGCCCATCACCGTCGAGGCCATCAAGGGCCTGACCGTGATGAAGGACCTCGTGGTCGACATGGAGCCCTTCTTCCAGGCGTACCGGGACGTCATGCCGTTCCTGGTCACCACGGGCAACGAGCCGACCCGCGAGCGCCGGCAGTCCGCCGAGGACCGCGAGCGCTTCGACGACACCACGAAGTGCATCCTGTGCGCCGCGTGCACGTCCTCGTGCCCGGTGTTCTGGAACGACGGCCAGTACTTCGGCCCGGCGGCGATCGTCAACGCGCACCGCTTCATCTTCGACTCGCGTGACGAGGCCGGCGAGCAGCGCCTGGAGATCCTGAACGACAAGGACGGCGTGTGGCGCTGCCGCACCACGTTCAACTGCACGGACGCCTGCCCGCGCGGCATCGAGGTCACGAAGGCGATCCAGGAAGTCAAGCGCGCCCTGATCACCCGCCGCTTCTGACCCTCCCGGTCGCCCGCGCACGACGCACGAAGGCCCGCACCCGGTTCCGCACCGGGTGCGGGCCTTCGCGTTCGTCCACCGTGGGGGTGGACGTCCGACGGGATGAATTTTTCATCAGGCCGGGGCCCCGCCCGGACGGAGTAGCGTCGCCGGTGCTGCTTGTACCGGAGCGCCGTCCGCACCCACACTGAGCGAAGGAGGTGCTTTCCATGTCTGCTCTCGCCCACGAGGCGCCGTGCGACCCGGGTCTCGACGAAGTCCTCTGGCAGGCCTGGAAGGCGATGGACCTTCCGGAGGGCTACCGGGCCGAGATCATCGAAGGGGCCATCGAGGTGTCCCCCACCTGCCGTCGCCGCCACACCGTGCTCGTCCATCGTCTGCGCAGGCTGCTCGAAGCCCGTCTCACGGGCAGCGGCCTGGAGGTCTACCAGGACGGAAACGTGATCCACGGCCGGAAGGTCTGCATCCCCGACCTCTTCGTGGGGCCCGAGGACCTGGACGAGATCCCCGACGAGGAGGGCCTCGGAGTGGACGCCGCCCGCGTGCCGCTGGTGGCGGAGGTCGTCTCGCCCGGCAAGGAGGCCCACCGGCGGGACCACGTCCGCAAGCGCCGACGCTACGCACTCGCCGGGATCGAGGTCTACGTCGTCATCGACGACTTCGAGGACGAGGGCACGGTAACGGTGTTCAGCTCCCCGGATCCGGAGAAGGGCACGTACGCCACGAAGACCACCGTGGCCTACGGCACTCCCACGGCCATCCCCGACGGGCCCGCCAAGGGCCTCGAACTGACCGCGGACCTCACCCGCCCCTGAGGCACCGGCACCGGGACACGGACCCGTTCGGGTGACCGCCCGGCCTCCGGCCGCCCGGCCGGTACGCGGCCTACGATGATGCTCCTCCTCCAGCCACCAGACCGACCTGCGCACCAAGGTCATCGCCTACGCCAACGCCAAGGTCCCGGTGTACGTGATCGTCGACCGCGGGCACAGCCGCCTGCACGTCCTCACCGACCCGGGGCAGGACGAGTACGCCACCCACCGCATCCACGCGCCGGGCGCGCTCGTGCCCCTGCCCGAGTCGATCGGCGCCGAGGTCACCCTGGACGTGGCCGAGATCTTCACGGCGGCCGGGCGCGACCCGGAGACCGGGGCCGGGTAACGCCTCGGGGGGTGGTCAGGGTGGCATGAGGGGCGGCCCTGATGTCCGGGCGATCTGCCGGCGACAGACTCGTCCCCGTGACGAAATCCTCGAATTCCCGCCGCCCCTCCGCTCGTTGGGCCACCTTTGCCGCCGGGTGCGCGGCTCTCGTGTCCGTCGCCGTGGGCGCGGTGCCCGCCGCCGCTGCCGACGGGCCGGGCCCCACTGCTGTCGCTGCCGGAGTGCGGGCTCCGGTCGATCAGGAGGCCCTGCGGGCGCTGATGGTGCCGGACGAGGTGGCCTCCGGGACCATGGTCCGGGTCTCGGCGCCCGGGATCCGGTGGACCGAAGCCACGGGCGGGCTGTCGCAGGATCCGGCGGCGTCCTTCCGGATCGGCAGCGTCACCAAGCTGTTCACCTCCACCGTCGTGCTGCAACTCGTCGCCGAGGGACGGTTCGCGCTGGACACCCCGGTCCAGCGGCTCCTCCCCGGCATCCTGCCCGCCCACTGGGCCCCGATCACCGTCGGCCAACTGCTCAGCCACACCAGCGGCATCGGCCGGCCGTGCGTCGCGCCCGAGAACCCGCACGCCCCGACCCCGGCCGCGGTCGTCGCCACGGTCACCGACCCCGCCTGCCCGACACCCGAGTACCCGGTCACCCGGCAGCAGTACAACGGCATCAACTACTTCCTCGCCGGCATGGTGATCGAGAAGGTGACCGGCCGCTCGTACGCGGACGAGGTGCAGCGGCGCATCGCCCGCCCGCTCGGGCTGCGCCACACCTACCTGCCCGCCCCCGGCGACACCTCGGTGCCCGCCCCGTCGCTCGCCGCGCCCTCCGAGGTCGAGCCGTGGGCGTGGGCCGAGGGGGGAATGGTCTCCAACGCCCCCGACTTGGAGCGGTTCCTGGGAGCCCTGCTGCGGGGCCGGCTGCTGCCGCCCGCCCAGCAGCGGGAGCTGTTCGCGATGCCGGCGCTGTCGCAGGGGGCCCGGGACCCCATGAGCCGGGCCGGTCTCCTCCGCGCGGAGCTGTCGGACGGCACGGTGGTCTGGGGCAAGACCGGGTCCATGCAGCCCTACACCAACGGGGTGTTCGGCACCTCCGACGGCCGCCGCGTGCTCGTGTACTCGTACACCGGTGTCACCCGGGATCCCGAACTGCAGCGCAGCCGCGCCCTCGACCTCGTCGCGGCGGCCTTCTGAGCAGGTGAGGGCCGCGGGCACCGGTTCCTGTGCGAGGATCGGCCGTATGAGCGAGCAGCAGCCGAATCCGTACGCTGGTGACAACGGGGCGCCGGGCAGCCCGAGTTACGGCTACCCGCAGCCCTACCCGGCGGCACCGGGCTACCAGCCGACCGTCGGCGGCGCGGGCATACCCTCCCCCGCCCAGCCGCCGGCCCAGCCCCCCGCCGCGCCTCCGGGTCCGCCGGCCCAGCCGCCCGCCGCGCAGCCGGCGTACGCCCCGGCCCCGGTCCCGCCCATGAGCGGCGGCGGAGGCCTGACGCTCGGTGACATCACCGTCGTCGGCGACCAGATCATCACCCCGTCCGGGACGATGCCGCTCAAGGGCGCCATGTGGAACGCCACGGACTTCTCCCGGACCGAGACGAAGATCCCGCCGCACGCCATCGTGCTCGCGATCGTCTTCTTCCTCTTCTGCCTGCTCGGCCTGCTGTTCCTCCTCATGAAGGAGAAGACCACCACCGGCTACATCCAGGTCACGGTCACCAGCGGCGGCCGCCACCACTCCGCGATGATCCCGGCGACCGACGCGAACACCTTCCAGTGGGTGATGGGACAGGTCAACTTCGCCCGCTCCCTGAGCATCTAGCGCCCCGTCGGCCGCTCCCGGCCCCCATCCGCCGCGTTTACGAACAGGTCCACGTCGCGCAGGATCTCACTGAGCACCAGCGCCGGTACCGCTGTCAGCGGCAGCGGATCGGCCGGCGGGCGGCCGTCCCGCGGGTGCACGGTGTAGGCGCCGCCGCAGCAGTGGGCCGCGTGCTGCGGGGCGTCGAGCGGGTAGAAGCGCAGCTGGCCGGTGGTCAGCCGCCGGAAGGCACCGGAGTCGGTGATGTCGTCCGGGCCGGTCTCCGACGGGTCGGGATCGATCCGGAACTCGGCGCGCATCCCCCACGCCGGCAGCTCCCGCACGGCGGGCGGGGCGACGTCGTCCACGGCCAGGCGCAGGGTGTTGCGCCAGCCGCGGGCCGCGGCCAGGGAGTGGAAACGGTGCTGGTGCAGGACGCGCCCGGCGAACCGGTCGCAGTACGCGCCCACCGTGCGCTCGACCCCGGTGAGCGCGTACACCTCGCGGTGGGCCTGCTTGAACGGCTGTACGACCCCGTGCCGTTCGAGCCGTTCCGCCCAGGCCGCGGCTTCCTCCGGCGCACGGTCCACCGGATGCCACAGGACGACCTCGCCGCCTCCGGTGACGGGAGTGCCGTCCAGGGTGCGGGCCTCGCCGCCGGCGAAGCCGACCGCCGTGCCGTCGACCACCCACAACAGCCCGCGCGCCACGGTGCCGACGAGGGGGTGGTCGGCGAGGCGCTCCCGCCACTGCGCGTACCTCCAGCTGCGCCGGGCGAGGAACTGCCGGTCCAGCCGCTCCACCTGGGCGCCGAGCATCCGGTCGATGTCCTTGGCGGCGGCCCTGAGCTCCTTCACCTCCTCGGGGTGGTCGCGGCGCACCACGGCGGGCACGCTCTTCACCGTCCTGCCGCCCGGCGCCCGCCAGGTCAGCTGCACCCGCGCCCCGCGCACCTCCAGCAGGGCGGTGTACCCGCCGACCGGATGCGCGCCCTGCCCGATGCCGGTCAGCCCGTACGCGGGGACGGCGAGCTCCTCGACCTCCTCCCGGCCGAGGCCGAGGGCGGCAGCGCGGGCCTCCAGGGCCGCGTCGAGGACCTTGCGGGTGCCCTTGAAGGTGACCCGGGTGGCGAGCCGGGCCAGCTCGGCGAGGCCCTCCTCGCCGTCCATGCGGGAGAGCGCGGTGACGCAGGCGGTGGCCACCTTGGGGGCCAGCGGTCCGTGCCCGGGGAGCCCCCGCAGTGCGGCCCCGGCGAGGCGGCCGAGCGCGCGTACGGAATCGGGGTGCGGCGGCAGGACGGCGAGCAGCCAGGCCAGCCCGCGCAGCGCGTTGGCGTTGTACGGGTCCCAGAGCGCGTTGGCGTCGGGGCCGTACCGCTCCTCGTCCAGGACCAGGGTGCGGGGTGCGCCCACGAGCCCGAGCCAGCCCAACAGTCGCCCTCGGACGGTGTCGGCGTCGCCGGCGGCCCCGCACCGTGCGCGCGCGGTCCTCTCCCACTTCGCGGAGGGCTTGGCGGCGGTGGCGGTCACCGCGTGGGCGAGCAGGGCGTGCCAGTGGTCCCCGTCGGCCATGGCCCGCTCCGCCCAGGCTTCGCCGACGTTGAGGACCGGCCCGGTCAGCCGCGGGGCGATCTCGGCGAGCGCAGGGCCCGCGTACGACCCGAGGGCGCTGCGGCGCACGGTGGCGACGACGGGCGGCGGCAGGGTCCGTCCGGCGGCCAGCTCGGCGCCCACCAGCTCCTGTTCGGCCCCGGTCAGGTAGGTGTGCCGCAGGCGGCCGGTCCGCAGCAGCAGCTCCCGCCGCTCGGCGGCGAGGACGTTCCCCGGTAGGTCCCGCCCGACGGCGCTGATCAGCACCAGCGCGTTCTGCCGGACCGGGGAGTCCTCGGCGGCCGCGCGGAAACGGCCGGCCAGCGCGTCGGCGAGCCGGGCGCGCACGTCGGCGGGCAGGGCGCGGACCGCGTCGAGCGCCTTGACGGCGAGCAGGTCGCCGCGGTGCCCGAAGGGGTGGACGAGGGCGGCCTTCAGGAGCGCGACGGCGAGCTCGTCCGGGTCCTGCGCGGCGACGGCGCGGTGCACCGCGTCCGTGTACGAGCGGTCCGTCGCCATGTCAGCCTCCAGTGCCGATTGCCGGTTGCGGGTTCGGGGAGGGCGGCCCCGCCGCCGGCCGCCGCACCCGCCTGGACGGAAGGGTAGGCGTGGGGACCGACATCTGCCGTGCGGGGATTTCCGCAGGCGGCGGGCTGCCCGGCTGCGGCAGGATGCGCCCATGACGAACATGGTCCCTTCGCCCCGCGCCGCTGCGGATGCCGATGCCTCTGCCTCTGCCGACAGCCGCCCGTCCAACCCCCTCCCCGCCCATGACGTGGACGGTCCGGCCGACGGCCCGGCCGTGGTGCTGCTGCACTCCTCCGTCTGCGATCGGCGGATGTGGCGGGGCCAGTGGGAGTCCCTGGCCGGGGCCGGCTTCCGGGTGGTCCGGATGGACTTCCGCACCTGCGGCGGGACCCCGCCCGCGACCGCGCCCTACCGCGACGAGGACGACGTACTGGACCTGCTGGACCACCTCGGCATCGAGCGGGCGGCCCTGGTCGGGTCTTCTTACGGCGGCCGCGTCGCCCTGCAGATCGCGGCCCGGCACCCCGGACGGGTGACCCGGCTGGCCCTCCTCTGCACCGCCCTGCCCGGGCACCAGCCGAGCCCGGACCTGCGTGCGATCGGTGAGCGGGAGGACGCGCTGCTGGAGGCGGGCGACATCGGGGCGGCGGTCGAGCTGATGGTCGACACCTGGCTCGGGCCTTCCGCCCCGGAAGGGACCGCGGAGTTCGTACGGACCATGCAGCGCCGCAGCTTCGAGGTCGCGCAGACCGTCACCGAGCACCACGAGCTCCCGCCGCACCCCGTCGACCTCGCGGCCGTCACCGCCCCGACGCTGGCGTTCGGCGGCGCGTACGACCACCCGGACTTCCGGGGGATCGCCGCCTCCGTCCCGCAGGTGGTGCCGGGCGCCGACCACGTGGAGCTGCCCTGGGCCGGCCACCTGCCGTCGCTGGAACGCCCGCGGGAAATGACCGCCCTGCTGCTGGAGTTCCTGGGCCGCCCCTGAGGCGGCCGGTCGCGGCCGGATGGCAGCGGACCGGGGGGCGTGCCAGGCTTGGAGGAGGGGAGCGGCCGGCGGCGGTGAACACGCCCGCGCCGACCTCCCTCCCGGCTCCCGCGCGACCACGACCCAGGCCCTTCCGGCCGTGCACGTGGCTGCGGCCCGCGGGGACGGCCGGATCCGCCCGCCTGGACAGGAGCCAGCCATGACGACGGACGACAGGGCGCGCGGCGACGAGGACCTCGCCTTCTTCGAGGCGGTCGCGGACGCCTTCCGGAAGTACCCGGACGTGGGGGGCAGGTACGCCCTCGCGAGCCTGGAGCAGGAGACCGAGCTGGGCATCGACTTCAGCCGGCAGGTCGGGGTCTCCCGCGTGGAGGACCGGCGGATCATCACGGAGTTCGTGGACCGCGAGGCGCCGGAGGACGCCCCCGGTCCCCGGTCGGACCACACCCCGAGGGCGGCCCACATGCGGCTCTGCATCGAGCGGGACATCCACGGCAGGTGCCTGATGTGGATCGAGGCACCGGAGTAGCGGTACCCCGCACCACGAGCTTGAACCTGTTCAAAAAGAGGTCTACAGTCAGTCCTGCCAACGAGTTGAACACGTTCAAGGGGGGCGAGGGCATTGGACCTCACCGTCGTCGCGTACGTCATCTACCTGCTCATCAGCATCGGCCTGACCGTCTGGGTCGCGCGGACGCTCAGCCGCAACGGCCGCATCTTCATCGCCGACGTCCTGCACGGGAACGAGAAGCTCGCGGACGCCGTGAACCACCTCCTGGTGGTCGGCTTCTACCTCGTGAACATCGGCTTCGTGGCCCTATACCTGCGGTCGGCCGACACCATCGACACCGCCCGCGCCCTCTTCGAAGCCCTCTCGGTCAAGCTCGGCGTCGTCCTGCTGGTCCTCGGCGTCATGCACCTCGGCAACGTGTGGGTGCTGAACAAGATGCGCCGCCGCGGGATCATGGAGCGCCAGCAGACGCCGCCGGTCCCCCCGCAGGGCTGGACCGCTCCGGCGGCCCCGCGAGGCTGGACCACTCCGACCGCCGGGGCCTGACCGATGTCACCGGCCGCGCACACCACCGCCACCCGGTACCTGACCGTCCTGTACGACGCCGACTGCCCGCTGTGCGTCCACATCCGGCACTGGCTGCTCGGGCAGCAGTGGTTGGTCCCGCTCCGGCTCGTGCCGGCCGGGTCCCAGGAGGCGCAGCGGCGGTTCCCCGGGCTCGACCACGCCTCGACCCTGCGCGAGATCACCGTCATCGGGGACTCGGGCCAGGTGTGGACCGGCACCGACGCCTTCATCGTCTGCCTGTGGGCCCTGGCCGAGCACCGGCCGAAGGCGAACTGGCTCGCCACCTCGGCGGGCCGGCCCTTCGCCCGGGCCGCCATGTACACCGCCTCCGCCTGGCGGCAGGCCGTGCGGACCGGGCCGGGCGCCGAGGCCGGGCCGGACGCGGAGGCGGACGCCTGTGGCGAGCACTGCCCCGCACCCCGATAGGCTCGGACACCGTGACTGATCAGAAGGCTCCCAAGAGCGAGCAGACCCGCACGCTCATCCTCGAGACCGCGCTCCGCCTCTTCCAGGAGCGCGGCTTCGACAAGACGACCATGCGGGCCATCGCCAAGGAGGCGGGAGTCTCGGTCGGCAACGCCTACTACTACTTCGAGTCGAAGGAACACCTCGTCCAGGGGTTCTACGACCGGATCGGCGCCGCCCACCAGGCGGCGGTCCGACCCATCCTCGACAACGAGACCGACCTGCAGAAGCGGCTCGCGGGCGTGCTGACGACCTGGCTCGACATCGCGGCGCCCTACCACGAGTTCGCCTCGCAGTTCTTCAAGAACGCCGCGGACCCCGAGAGTCCGCTCAGCCCGTTCTCCCCCGAGTCCGAGCCCGCCCGCAAGGCCGCGATCGACATGCACCGCGAGGTCCTCGCCGGCGCGAAGACCAAGGTTCCGGACGAACTGGCCGACGTCCTGCCCGAGCTGATGTGGCTCTCGCACATGGGACTCGTCCTGTACTGGGTCTTCGACCGGTCCCCCGGCAGCGCCAAGACCCGGCGGCTCGCCGAGCGCGGCGCTCAGCTCACGACGCGCGGCATCGTCCTGGCCCGGTTCCGGGTCCTGCGGCCGCTGGTGCGGGAACTGCACGAGCTGTTCGCGGACTTCCTGCCGGGCATGGCGCAGACGGCCGTGTCGAAGGGGAAGCGCGCCTCGGACCCGGAGCCCGCACCGGAGCGCTAGGGGCGCTCCGGTTCCGTGGGGCGGACCACGATGGCGGTCTTGCCGCGGGCCTGCCCCGCCGCCAGCCGGCGCACCGCCTCCGGTACGTCGGCCAACCCGTAGGAGGCGCCGACGACCGGCGTCAGCCGCCCGGCCTCCACCAGCCCGCTCAACGCTTCGAGGTCGGCCCGGCGCGTCTTCGCGACGAACATCGTCAGCCGCTGCCGCACGAAGGGCGACAGGACGACCGCGCGGAACTGCCGCCCCAGCCCGATCCAGTCCCCGGCGTCCTCGCCGCCCGCGATGACGAGGGTCCCGCGCGGCGCGAGGGCCCGGCGCAGCCGGGACAGACTGCTGCTGCCGCCGATGTCGAGGATCACGTCGTAGCGCCGACCGCCGGCGGCGAAGTCGGTACGGGTGTAGTCGATCACGTGGTCCGCGCCGGTCGAACGGACCAGCTCCGCCTTGGCGGTGCTGCACACCCCCGTCACCTCGGCCCCCAGGGCCTTGGCCACCTGCACGGCGAAGGTCCCCACGCCGCCCGACGCCCCGAGGACCAGCACGTGCTGCCCCGGACGCACGCGGCCCACGTCCCGCAGGCCCTGGAGTGCGGTGAGCCCGGAGACCGCGACCACGCCGGCCTCCTCGAAGCGGAGCCGGGCCGGCTTGTGCACGATCCGGTCGGCACGGGCGACCGCGTACTCGGCGAAGGAGCCGGGCGCGACGCCGTACACCTCGTCGCCCACGGCGAAGCCGGTCACGCCGGCCCCCACCGCCGCGACCGTGCCCGCCACGTCCTGTCCGACCCGCGGGTTCCGCGGCCGGCGCAGCCCGAGGACCAGCCGCACCACGCGGGGCTGCCCCGCCATGAGGTGCCAGGTGCCCCGGTCGACGCCGGCCGCCGCGACCCGGATCAGCGCCTCCCCCTTCCCGGCGGCGGGCCGGGGGACCTCCGCCAACCGCAGGACCTCGGGGGGGCCGTAGCCCTCCTGGACGACCGCCTTCATCAGGTCCATCCCGCCCGCCCTTCTTCCGTACTAAGTACGACTTACTTTGTACGGTACCCTCTGGGCAGCAGTAAATCCACGAGGTGACCGACGGAAGCGATATGGCGAAGCAGGCTCCGCTCAGCCGCGAACGGGTGCTCGCCGCGGCGGTCCGCGTCGCGGACGCGGGCGGCATCACGGCGCTGACCATCAGGTCCCTGGCGCAGGAGCTCGGCGTCAAGCCGATGTCGTTGTACCACCACGTGCCCAACAAGGAAGCGATCGTCGACGGCATCGTCGACGCCGTCTTCGCCGAGATCGACCTGCCCCCGGCCGGCACCGACTGGCGGACCGCGCTCCGCCACCGCGCCCACTCCGCCCGCGCCGTACTGCGCCGCCACCCGTGGGCGACCGCGGTGATGGATTCCCGCGCCCACCCCGGCCCCGCCACGCTGCGGCACCACGACGCCGTGATCGCCACCCTGCGGAGCGGCGGGTTCCCGTTCGCCCTCGCCGCGCACGCGTTCTCGCTGCTGGACAGCTACGTCTACGGGTTCGCCCTGACGGAGGCCGCCCTGCCGTTCGAACCGCAGGACCTGGGGGAGGCCGCCCTGGACTTCCTCGCGCAGTTCCCGGCGGAGGAGTACCCGCACCTCGTCGAGTTCACGCAGGAGCACGTCATGCAGCCCGGGTACGACCACGGGGCCGAGTTCGGCTACGGGCTGGACCTCATCCTCGACGGCCTCGAACGACGCCTGGCGGGCTGAACCGGACCGCCCCGGCGGCGCCCCCCGTCCGGGTGGTCGCCGCCGGGGCGGTTCAGGCCTGGTACGAGGCGAGTTCGACGACGGTGATGTCCGACGGCGCCCCCACCCGCACCGGCGGACCCCAGGCACCCGCGCCGCGGGAGACGTAGAGCTGGGTGTCCCCGTAGCGTTCGAGGCCGGCGACGGTCGGGTTGGCCAGGTCGGCCAGGTACTCGCCGGGCCACATCTGGCCGCCGTGCGTGTGGCCCGACAGCTGGAGGTCGACGCCGTGGCGGACGGCGTCGTGGATGACCACCGGCTGATGGGCGAGGAGCACCGCGGCACGGGACCGGTCGCGGTCCCCGAGGGCGGCCCGGAAGTCCGGGCCGCTGCCCTCCCGCTCGCCCTGGACGTCGTTGACCCCGGCGAGGTCGAAGTGCGGCAGGGCGCGGCGGGCGTTCTCCAGCGGGGTCAGGCCGAGTTCGCGGACGTGGTCGATCCACTGCTGCGCCCCGGAGAAGTACTCGTGGTTCCCGGTGACGAAGTACGTGCCGTGCCGCGCGCGGAACCCGGCCAACGGTTCGGCGGCGGGGCCGAGGTCGGCCACGTCGCCGTCGACCAGGTCGCCCACGATGGCGATGAGGTCGGGCTGGGTGCGGTTGACGGTCTCGACGATGCGGGCGGCGTGCGCCCGGCCCAGGACGGGGCCGAGGTGGACGTCGCTGACGACGGCGATGCGGAAGCCGTGGGCCGCGCGGGGCAGTTTGGCCAGGGGGACCTGCACCCGCTTCACGCGCGGCCCGCGCATGACCCCGTACGTGCCGTACCCGACGGTGCCGACGGCGGCGGCGGCCGCGACACCGGCGACGGCGCGGGCGACGAACAGCCGCCGGCCGATCCCGGCGGCCTCCGGGCCTTCCGGCGACTTCGGTGCCTCCGGCGCCCCCGGTCGTGCAGGCTCCTCCGGGCTCGCCGGCCCGGCCTCGGGCTCCCGCGCCGGCTCGCGCTCCACCCGCGGCTCCGTCACCGGCCCGGGGCCGGCCTGCGCCGCGGCCCCCACCGGGGCGGAGGCCTGCGGCTGCGGCTCGCGCTCCGGTTCGGGCTCCGGCTGCGACTGCGGCTGCGGCTGCTGTTGCGGGGCGGGAGCGGGACCGCGGCGCAGCAGTAGCGCCCGTACCGGCTCCGCGACCAGCATGGCCATGCTCAGGTACAGCAGGACGGCGAGCCACATGTAGCCCGGCCAGGCCACCGCCTGTTCGAGCGCGAAGGGGGCTCCGGCGCGGCCCGCGGTCAGGGCGGCCAGCGACAGCAGTGGCAGCGCGACGGCGAGCACGGTGCCCACCCGTCGGGCGGGGCTCCCGGGACGGGTGGTGTCGCGGACCAGGCGGACCCACAGCCAGCGGTGGACCAGCCCCAACAGGCCCAGGACCAGCAGGGCGACGGCGGCGAAGAGGAGGACGGTCACTGCTCCGGCCCCCGGCGCGACTCACGGCGCAGGGCGAGCACCCCGCGCAGCCCGATCACACCAACGGCCGTCCCCAGGAGAAAGGACGCCACTGCCAGGAGAAGGTGGACCCAGAAATACCCGGTCGGCTCGCCCGCCGTGTCGAATGCCAGACCGCTGCTGTCCTTCCACAGGTTCCGGACGAAAGACACCCAGATGAACCAGCTCCACACGCCGAAGGCGAGCAGGAACCAGGAAGCGGCACGGCTGAGTTTCATGCCCCCAGTATCGGTTCGGTCCCCAGGACGGACGCGCCGGGGTGGGCTGTCCCGGCAGTGGTTGGGCCGACTTGGCCGGTCCCGGGCGGTGGCGTGCCGATGTGCATGTACGTTCACCTGCGTGTCTGCCAAGAAGACCGCGCTGGCGGTCCTTTCCGCCGCGCTGCTGGTCCCCGCCCTCCTCGCGGTGCCCGCACACGCCTCGCCCGCTCCCCCGGCCGACGGGAAGGGGCAACCGCAACAGGCCCCCGGCGGCGCGCCCGCGCCGCCCGTGTCGATGTCGACCGTCGGCGGGGCCCTGCTCGGCAAGCCGGGCGTGCAGGTCAATCCGCTGGCCGGGGCGCCCGCCCTGCCGACGAAACTCACGGGGCGTTCGTGGATCGTGGCCGACGCCGAGACCGGGGAGGTCCTCGCGGCGAACAACGCGCACTGGCGGCTGCCGCCGGCTTCGACGATGAAGATGCTCTTCGCCGACACGCTGCTGCCCAGGCTCCCCAAGGAACAGCTCCACAAGGTCACCGAGCAGGAGCTGTCCGGTGTGGGATCCGGCTCCAGTCTGGTGGGGGTCAAGGAGGAGCTTGAGTACTCCGTCCACGACCTGTGGCTCGGGGTGTTCCTGAGGTCGGGCAACGACGCCGTGCACGTGCTCTCCGCCATGAACGGCGGCATCGAGAAGACCGTACGGGACATGCAGGCGCACGCCGAGGAGCTCCAGGCCCTCGACACGCACGTCGTCTCCCCCGACGGGTACGACGCCCCCGGGCAGGTGTCGAGCGCGTACGACCTCACCCTCATCGCCCGCTCCGGCCTGCAGAAGAAGGACTTCCGCGAGTACTGCGGCACGGCCAGCGCCAAGTTCCCCGGCGTGCAGGAGGCGGGCAAGCCGCGCGAGTCCTTCGAGATCCAGAACACCAACCGGCTGATGACCGGCGCCGGCGGCCTCGCCCCGTACAAGGGCATCGCGGGCGTGAAGAACGGCAACACCACGATGGCCGGCTCCACCTTCACCGGCCTGGCCCAGCGTGGCGACAAGAAGCTTCTGGTCACGGTGATGAACACGGAGGGCGGGGCCAACTCCGTCTACGAGGAGACCGCCAACCTCCTCGACTGGGGCTTCGCGGCGGTCGGGAAGGTCAAGCCGGTCGGGGAGCTGGTACCCCCCAAGGGCGCCGACACCTCCCGGCACGGCTCCCCCGCCCAGTCGCACGACCGGGGCCCGTCGGCGGACGGCGGCGGCTCCGGCGGCGGGCTCGGCACCGCCCTCGGGGTCGCGGCCGGGGCAGTGGCCCTCGTCGGGGTGGGGACGTACGCCGTGAACCGCCGGTGGCCGCTGGGGGCGCGCAGCCGCCGCGAGGAGCAGGACGAGCTCTGAGCCGGGCCGGGCCGTCAGTTTTCGGCCTCGGTCCCGGAGGCGTCCCGGGTCTCGTCCCCGTCCTCGGCCCCTCCCCCGGGGTGGGGACGGGTCGCGGTCCAGGCCGCGCAGAACAGCAGCAGCTTCGCCGAGAAGTTGATCCACAGCAGCAGGGCGATCGGGACGCCGAAGGCCCCGTACATGCTCTTGGCGGCGACCTCCCGCATGTAGCCGCCGATCAGGAGTTTCAGCAGTTCGAAGCCGACCGCGCCGAGGAGTGCCGCCTGGACCAGGCGGTGGCGCGGCGGCTCCACCCCGGGCAGCAGGGTCAGCAGGTACAGCAGCACCAGGAAGGCGGCGGCGACACCGACCAGGAAGGCCGCGGTGCGCAGGACCACGCCGCCCGCGCCCTGCTGGGGGATGCCCAGCCAGCTGCCGAACCGGCCGACCGTGCTGCCGCCGATGATCGAGGCGGCTGCCGACGCCAGGCCCACGGCGCCGAGGCCGAGCAGGACGAGGGCGTCCTTGCCCTTGCGGACGAAGAAGTTGCCCTCGTCCTCGTCGTCCTTGTCCCACACGGCGCGCAGGCACTCCCGCATGCTGCCGATCCACCCGATGCCGGCGAGGAGCAGCACGGCGGCGGCGACGATCCCGATGGTGGCCGCGTTGTCGACGAGGCCGGCGATGTCCAGCTGGTCGGAGATGCCGGGGACCTGTTCGGCCAGGGTCTGCTGGAGATCGTCCAGCTGCTCCTGGCTGAGCAGGGCCGCGCCCGCGGCGGCGGCCACGGTGAGGAGCGGGAACAGCGCGATGAAGCTGATGAACGTGATCGCGGCGGCGAGCCGGGTCCAGTGGGTGCGGTCCAGGCGCTCGTACGAGCGCCAGGCGTGGGTCCGCATCAGGCGTGTCGCGGCCGGCCCGACCACCGGGAGGTTCTTCAGCCAGTCCATGGGCTCACCGTAAAGGAGCTGACGGAAATCGCCGGGATTGCGGCTTTCGGGGACTACGGTCGTCGATTGTGACTTTTCGCCACGGTCTTCGCCCGTTCCACCAGCTGGTTCTGCGCTCGATCGGATTCCGGGCCCGCCGGGTCCTGCGGCCGCTGCGGCGGGAGCCGCGTCAGGGCTGTTGTACGGAGGTGTCCGCGGCCTCGTCGGCCGGGGCGCCGGGCTGCGCCGGGACGGCGCCCTCGACGCCGCTGCCGAAGGGGTACTCGCGCAGCTTGCGCCACACTCCGTCCGAGCCCTGCTCGTAGAGCGCGAAGCCGGTGCACGTCCACCCGGCCGCGTAGTCGGCGAGCTCCGCGAAGGCGAGGTCCATCGCCTCCTCGGAGATCCCGTGGGCGACCGTGACGTGCGGGTGGTACGGAAAGGCGAGCTCCCGAACGAGCGGCCCGGCGGGGTCGCGGACCAGCCCCTGGAGCCGGGTGCAGCCCGCGCCGCCCTCGGCGACCTTCACGAAGACGACCGGGGAGAGCGGGCGGAACGTGCCGGTGCCCTCCAGCCGCATCGCGAAGGGCCCGAAGGCGGCCGCGACCTCGGCGAGGTGGGCCCTGATCTCCGGCAGCCGGTCCGTCTCCACCTCGGTGGGCGGGACGAGGGTGACGTGCGTGGGGATGCCGTGCGCGGCGGCGTCCCCGAAGCCGGCGCGCAGCTGCTGGAGCTGGCTGCCGTGCGGCTCCGGGACCGCGATCGAAACGCCGAGCGTGACGGTCCCCACGTATCTCTCCTTGGTCGTCTGTGTGCCGGATGAGTGCGTACCGTGCCGACCCAGTGTGCGGCCGAGGGCCCCCGGAATGCCAGGGGCCTTCTCCCGACACTGCTCTCCGCCGGGTTTCCGGCGGGGTCGGTTCAGTGCTTCGCGGGCAGGAAGCCGAGGCGGTCGTACGCCTGCGCCAGGGTCTCGGCGGCGACCGCGCGGGCCTTCTCCGCGCCCTTGGCCAGGATCGCGTCCAACGTCTCGGGGTCGTCCAGGAATTCCTGGGTGCGCTGCTTGAACGGTGTGACGAAGTCGACCATCACGGCGGCGAGGTCGGTCTTCAGCGCACCGTAGCCCTTGCCCTCGTACCGGGCCTCCAGGGCCGGGATGGTCTCCCCCGTGAGGGTGGAGTAGATCGTGAGCAGGTTGCTGACGCCGGGCTTCTTCTCCGTGTCGAAGCGGATCTCGGTCTCGGTGTCGGTGACCGCGCTCTTGACCTTCTTCTCGGTGGCCTTGGGCTCGTCGAGGAGGTTGATCAGGCCCTTGGGGGAGGACGCGGACTTCGACATCTTGATCGCCGGGTCCTGGAGGTCGTAGATCTTCGCGACCTCCTTGACGATGTGCGCGGCGGGGAGGGTGAACGTCTGCCCGAAGCGCTGGTTGAAGCGCTCGGCCAGGTCGCGGGTCAGCTCGATGTGCTGGCGCTGGTCCTCGCCGACCGGGACGGCGTTCGCCTGGTACAGCAGGATGTCGGCGACCTGGAGGATCGGGTACGTGAACAGGCCGACGCTGGCCGCGTTGACACCGCCCTTGGCGGACTTGTCCTTGAACTGGGTCATCCGGCTGGCCTCGCCGAAGCCGGTGATGCAGTTCATGACCCAGGCGAGCTGCGCGTGCTCGGGGACGTGGCTCTGGACGAAGAGGGTGCAGCGCTCCGGGTCGAGGCCGGCGGCGAGCAGCTGCGCGGCGGAGAGCCTGGTGTTCGCGCGGAGGTCCTTCGGGTCCTGCGGCATGGTGATCGCGTGCAGGTCGACGACCATGTAGAACGCGTCGTGCGTCTCCTGGAGGGCGACGTACTGGCGGATCGCTCCGAGGTAGTTCCCGAGGTGGAACGAACCGGAGGTGGGCTGGATGCCGGAGAGCGCGCGAGGACGATCAGAAGCCATGGCTTCATTCTCTCAGGTGTGCGGGCCGACTCGGGCCGTTTACTGGCCGGAAGCCGCCCCGTCGCCGAGGGGGTGCGACACGGGTCACACCCCCGCGGCCCCCGCCCGGCCCGCACCCCGTCCGGATACCGGGCGGTAGCGGCGCGGCCGGATCCTTCCCCGGCCGAGCGACCGCTTTCGGCCGCCCGCCGGGCCCGCCCGTGCCCCCGCTTCCCGCCCCGACCGGCCCCGCCGGCGATCGGGGCGCGGGCGGGGGGCTGGGGCGGGGCGCGGGCGGGGCAGGGCCCGCGGGGAAGCCGGACCGCAGGGTCAGGACAGCGGGAGACCGGGGGCCGGGTGGGCGGCCATGAGGTCGGCGACCTCGGCCCGGACCGCTGCGAGTGCCGGCTCGTCGCCGCCCGCGGCGGCATCCACGGCCCGCGCGATCCAGTCGGCGACCTGCGGCATGTGCGAGGCGGTCAGACCCCGAGAGGTCAGCGACGGCGTGCCGATGCGGATCCCGGACGGGTCGAACGGCTTGCGCGGGTCGAACGGCACCGTGTTGTAGTTCACGACGATGCCCGCCCGGTCCAGCGCCTTCGCCGCGGCCTTGCCCGGGACGGCCTTGCGGGTCAGGTCGATCAGGATCAGGTGGTTGTCGGTGCCGCCGGACACCAGGTCGAAGCCCCGCTCCAGCAGGGCCTCGGCCAGCGCCTTGGCATTGGCCACGACCGCGTGCGCGTACGCCGTGAACGACGGCTGCGCCGCCTCGTGCAGGGCCACCGCGATGCCCGCCGTGGTCTGGTTGTGCGGGCCGCCCTGGAGGCCGGGGAAGACCGCCTTGTCGATGGCCTTGGCGTGCTCCTCCCGGCACATCAGCATCGCGCCGCGCGGGCCGCGCAGGGTCTTGTGGGTGGTCGTGGAGATGACGTCGACGTGGCCGACCGGGGAGGGGTGGGCCCCACCCGCGATCAGGCCGGCGATGTGGGCGATGTCGGCGACGAGGACCGAGCCCGCCTCCTTGGCGATGGAGGCGAAGGCCTCGAAGTCGATCGTGCGGGGCAGTGCGGTGCCACCACAGAAGATGATCTTCGGGCGCTCGGCCAGCGCGAGGTCGCGTACGGCGTCGTAGTCGATCAGCCCGGTGTCGGCCGAGACCCCGTACTGCACGCCGCGGAACCAGGTGCCCGTCGCCGAGACGCCCCAGCCGTGCGTCAGGTGACCGCCCATCGGCAGGGCCATGCCCATCACGGTGTCGCCGGGCTGCGCGAAGGCCAGGTACACGGCCAGGTTGGCGGGCGAGCCGGAGTACGGCTGGACGTTGGCGTGGTCCACGCCGAACAGGCCCTTCGCCCGCTCGACGGCCAGGGCCTCGATCCGGTCGACGTTCTGCTGGCCCTCGTAGTAGCGGCGGCCCGGGTAGCCCTCGCTGTACTTGTTCTGCAGGACGGTGCCGGATGCTTCGAGCACCGCGGCCGACACGTAGTTCTCGCTGGGGATCAGACGGAGCGTCTGCGCCTGGAGCTGTTCCTCGGCGGCGACGAAGGACGCCAGTTCGGGGTCGGTCGCGGTCAGGGCGGGATGGCGGGGCGCGGTCACGGCGGCTCCTCCGGGGTCGATGTCGGGTCTCGTCCCCGCGAGGCCCAGGCGAGCGGCCCTGTGTGCGGTCGTGCGCGCACGACTCCCCCGGAGTTCGTTCTCCGTGCGCCAGTCGCCGTGCGTACCGCCAACCTTAGCGGGCGCGCCCCCGGAAAGGTTTCCGCGTCCGGCATACGAGCGACGTATAGCCGTATACAAGGTGGCACCACCCTGTCACCCCATCCGGCCCGCTGACCGACGATCGGAGACCCCGTGTCGACCACTGCTGATGCCATCGCCTCCGCCGAGGCGCACAGCGCCCACAACTACCACCCGCTGCCCGTCGTCGTGGCGACCGCGGAGGGCGCGTGGATGACCGACGTCGAGGGCCGCCGCTTCCTCGACATGCTCGCGGGCTACTCGGCGCTCAACTTCGGCCACGGCAACCGCCGTCTGATCGATGCGGCGCGGGCACAGCTGGAGCGGGTGACCCTCACCTCGCGGGCCTTCCACCACGACAGGTTCGCCGACTTCTGCACCGCCATCACCGAACTGTGCGGCAAGGACATGGTGCTGCCGATGAACACGGGCGCGGAGGCCGTGGAGACGGCGGTGAAGACCGCCCGGAAGTGGGGGTACGAGGTCAAGGGCGTGCCGGACGGCCACGCCAAGATCGTGGTCGCCTCCGACAACTTCCACGGCCGTACGACGACCATCGTGAGCTTCTCCACCGACCACGAGGCCCGCGACCACTTCGGGCCGTACACCCCGGGGTTCGAGATCGTCCCGTACGGGGACCTCACCGCCCTCGCCCACGCCGTCACCTCGAACACGGTGGCCGTCCTGCTGGAGCCGATCCAGGGCGAGGCCGGGGTGCTGGTGCCGCCGCCCGGCTACCTGCAGGGCGTACGGGAGCTCACGCGCGAGCGGAACGTCCTGTTCATGGCGGACGAGATCCAGTCGGGCCTGGGGCGCACGGGCCGGACCTTCGCCTGCGACCACGAGGAGGTCGTGCCGGACGTCTACGTCCTCGGCAAGGCCCTCGGCGGCGGCGTGGTGCCGGTCTCGGCCGTCGTCGCCGACCGGGACGTGCTCGGCGTCTTCAAGCCCGGCGAGCACGGCTCCACCTTCGGCGGGAACCCGCTGGCCTGCGCGGTCGCCCTGGAGGTCATCGCGATGCTGCGGACGGGCGAGTACCAGCAGCGTGCCGCCGAACTCGGCGACCACCTGCACCGGGAGCTGAACCTGCTGGTCGGCGGGGGCGCGGTGACCGCCGTGCGCGGCCGCGGCCTGTGGGCCGGCGTGGACATCGAGCCCGGCCACGGAACGGGCCGGGAGGTCTCGCAGCGCCTGATGGAGCGGGGCGTCCTGGTCAAGGACACCCACGGCGCCACGATCCGCATCGCCCCGCCACTGGTGATCAGCAAGGAGGACCTGGACTGGGGGCTGGACCAGCTGCGCTCGGTCCTCGCCGCCGGCTGACGGACGGACCGCACCGGCGGGCGCGGCGCGGCGTTCCGCCGCGTCCGCCGGGAGGGGCGGAAGGCGTCCGGCCCCGCCCGCCCGGGACCCGTCAGAGCGGCAGTCCGACCAGCCCCCACCGTCGCCGCTCGGCCTCCAGGACCACCTCCGCCCAGCCCGACAGCAGCCGGGTGAACTCATCGAAATCCTCGATCCACCGCCCGGGGCCGGCGGCGAGGCGTTCGTACGGCTCGCGCAGGCGCGGCAGGGCGGCCGCGGTCTCCTGCCAGCAGCGGCTCAGACGGGCCACGGCGTCCGGACCGCGGGCTATGAGCGGCCCCGACCGCCACAGCGGGGCCGGGGAGGGGAACAGCCCGGGATCCACGTGCTCGGCATCCGTCTCGGGGTCGGGCCCCGGCCAGATCAGAGTGCTCAGGAACGCGTCCAGGGCCGCCCGCAGCACGGGGTCGGCGACGGCCCGGACGTCCTCCCAGGCCTCTGCGGCCCAGAAGTGCGGCTCGTACGAGCCGAGCGTGCCGGCGAACTCGTACCGGCCCAGCCAGGACCTGTCCCGTTCGGCCGGCCACACCCAGCCCGCGTCGACGACCGGGTCGTCACCGTCGTCGTCCGGGTACGCCGACTGCTGCAGCACCGTGAGCCGATCGTCCGGCGGAATCCCCATGAGATGTGCCCAGTCGACGGCCAGAACCGTGATGTCCGTGCCCATGCAGCGAGGTTAGCCGGGGCCCGAAGAACCCCTGGCTACTGGATGACGTGCGGGATGAAGCGGGCGTACTCGTCCGTGACCGGGCCCGCCGACTCGCGGATGCCGAGGCCCGCGGCCTCCTCCTCGACGACCCATGCGCCGAGCACGACCCGATTGCCGTCGAAGTCGGGCAGCGGGGCCAGCCCCTGGTAGACGTACCGCTCGCCCTCGGCCGGGGTGAACGGCTCACCGCCCGGAACGTGCAGGCTGACGCCGGCGCCCTCGCGGCCCAGCAGTGGCTTCGCGGCGAACCCGGTGGTCTCCGCCAGCTCGCGGGGGCCGTCGAGGTAGGCGGGCAGCAGGTTGGGGTGCTCCGGGAAGAGCTCCCACAGGATCGCCAGCAGCGCCTTGTTGGACAGCAGCATCTTCCACAGCGGCTCGATCCAGCAGGTGGTGCCGGAGCCGCCGCCCTGGTCGTAGGTGTCCAGGACGTACGGGCCGAACTCGTCGGTGGCCAGCCACTCCCACGGGTAGAGCTTGAAGATGCCGCGGATGAACCGCAGGTTCTGGTCGACGAACCGGCCCGAGAGGGTGTCCCAGCCGATCTGCTCGACGGACAGCGCCTCGGTGGCCAGGCCCGCCTGTTCGGCGGTCTCCTGGAGGTAGGCCACCGTCATCAGGTCCTCGCCGAGCTCGTCGGCCTCGGAGTGCGCGAAGTGCACCGGGCCGGGCGGCAGGAGCTCCGCCTGCCGGCGCCAGGCGTCGACGAGCCGCTCGTGCAGGGAGTTCCACTGGTCGGCGCCGGGGAAGCGCTCCTCCATCCAGAACCACTGCGGGCTGGCCGCCTCCACCAGGGAGGTGGGGGTGTCGGCGTTGTACTCCAGCATCTTGGCGGGGCTGCCGGAGCCGTCGTACCGCAGGTCGAAGCGGCCGTACAGGGAGGGCTGTTCGGCGCGGCGCCGCCAGGACTCGGCGATGAGCGCGGCGAGCCCGGGGTCGGTGATGCCGAGGTCGGCGAAGCGGTCGTGCTCGACGATGTGCGCGGCCGCGGCCAGGCACATGGCGTGCAGTTCCTCGACGACGTTCTCCAGCGCCTCGACCTCGGGGAGCGAGAAGGAGTAGTACGCGCTCTCGTCCCAGTACGGGCGCAGGGAGTCGTCGGGGTACCGGGTGAGGGGGTAGATGAGCCCCTGCTCCTCGACGGTCCGTTGCCAGTCCTGCCGGGGCTCGATGGTGTGGCGCTGCACGAGCTCAGCCCCCGCTGGAGCTGGAGCCGCCGCCGATGCCGCCGGTCTTGACGGCCGACTTGTCGAAGCTTCCGCCGTGGACCCTGTTGTTGGTGACGCTGCCGCCGTAGTAGTACGAACCGCGGCCGCCGCTCTTGCACTCCTTGGTGTTGAGCTTCTCCAGGGTCACGCGGTCGGCACAGCGCTTGTCGGGCTCGCTGCTGCTGCCGCAGGCGACGAGGGCTGCGGCGAGCAGGCCCATGCCGCCGAGGGCGACGCCGCCGGAACGCATGCGTCGAGTGGTGCTGCTACTGCTGCTGTCCATGGCCGACAGACTAGAACGGGGCATCGAAGGGATGGAATCCGGCCGTCGAAACCGTCACCGAGACTCCATGATCTAGAGTCGATTCGTGCTGATCGGTATGGTTTGCGCGCTCGGAGCGGCGGTCTGCTTCGGCACGGCGTCGGTCTTCCAGGCGGTCGGCGCACGATCGGTCGAGCCCGGGTCCGGTTCCGGCGTGGACACCGCACTGCTGTTGCGCGCCCTGCGCCAGTGGCGCTATCTGGCCGGTCTGGGGCTGGACGCCGTGGGGTTCGTGCTCCAGATCGTGGCGCTGCGGCACATCCCGATCTACGTGGTGGGCGCCGCCCTGGCGGGGAGCCTCGCGGTGACGGCGGTGGTCGCGGCGCGGCTGCTGCGGATGCGGCTGAGCGCGGCGGAGTGGTCCGCCGTGGGGGTGGTGTGCGCGGGGCTCGCGATGCTGGGGCTGTCCGCGGGCCCGGAAGGCTCCGGGCAGGGGTCGTTCGCGTTGGAGCTGGGCCTGCTGCTGACCGCCGGTGGGGTGCTGGCCGTCGGCGCGCTGTGCGGCGGCCTGCCGGACCGGCCGCGGGCGCTGGTCCTGGGACTGGCCTCCGGGACCGGGTTCGGGGTGGTGGAGGTGGCCGTCCGCCTCGTCGACGGCTTCTCCCCCGCCGAACTGCTCAACCCCGCCCCGTACGCGCTCCTGCTCGGCGGAGGTGCCGCCTTCCTGCTGCTGACCTCGGCCCTGCAACGCGGCTCGGTCACGGCGGCCACGGCGGGGATGGTGCTCGGCGAGACGGTCGGCCCGGCGGTGGTCGGGGTCGTCTGGCTCGGGGACCGCACCCGCGAGGGCTCGGCATGGCTGGCGGTCCTCGGCTTCGTGGTCGCGGTGGCCGGCTCCCTGGCCCTGGCCCGCTTCGGCGAACTCCCGTCGCCCGGCCCGGATCCGGATCGGGGGGCCGGCCCGTAGCGAGGGCCGGAGGTCGGCCGGTCGGGGCGGAGCGGCCGGCGCGGGTCGCCGGACGGTCCGTCAGGGCGGTCCGGCGGCAAGGGCCGTGAGGAAGGTGCTCGGGGCTGACCGTCAGGACAGGGTGGCGACCAGGGCCGCGAGGGACGCGGACCATGCGCTCGTCGGCGGGGTGCCGTAGCCGACGACCAGGGCCTCCCGCGGCGGCACCGCCCAGTCCGGGTGCGCGTGGCGGGACAGGGTTTCCAGGGCCAGGTCGTGCCAGGCCGCCGCCCGCAGCACCGCGTCCTGCGTCCCCGCCGGGAGGTCCAGCACCGCGTGCAGGCCCGCTGCGATGCCCGAGACGGCGACCCGGCCCGGCACCGCCGCCAGCAGTTCGTCCCGGCGGCGCCGGTAGCGCAGCCGCATGCCGCGCACGTGGCGGTCGTACGCCCCCGAGCGGATGAACTCCGCCAGGGTCAGCTGGTCCAGGGCGCTCGACGTCCAGTCGAACCGCCCCCGCACCGCGAGGACCTCCTCCAGCAGCCCCGCCGGCACCACCATCCAGGCCATGCGCAGTCCCGGCGCCAGGGACTTGCTCGCCGTGCCGAGGTACACCACCCGGTCCGGGTCCAGCCCCTGCAGGGCGCCGACCTGCTGGCGGTCGTAGCGGAACTCCCCGTCGTAGTCGTCCTCCAGGATGAGCCCGCCCGTGGTCCGGGCCCAGTCGACGGCCGCCGCCCGCCGGGCCGCGGTCAGCGCCACCCCGGTCGGGAACTGGTGGGCCGGCGTGAGCAGCACCGCCCCCGCCTCGCCCGAGGACAGCTCGGGGGTGCACGCGCCCGCCCCGTCCAGCGCCAGCGGAACCGTACGCAGCCCCGCCCCGGTCAGCAGCTCGCGGTGCGCGTCCAGGCCGTACCCCTCCACCGCCACCTCCCGTACCCGACGGGCCCGCAGCACCCGTGCCAGCAGCGACAGCGCGTGCGCGAAGCCGGAGCACAGCACGATCCGGTCCGGGTCCGCGTACACCCCGCGCGCCCGCGCCAGGTAGCCGGCCAACGCCTCGCGCAGCTCGACCCGGCCGCGCGGGTCCAGCGCGTAGCCGAAGGCCTCGTTCGGGGCGTCCGTCAGCGCCCGACGGGCCGCCGACAGCCAGGCGGCGCGCGGGAATCCGCCCAGGTCCGGGGTGCCGGCCAGCAGGCTGTACGCGGGGCCCCGCCGCGCCGGGGGACGGACGCGGGCGGCCGCCGCCGCGGACCGGCGGGGCCGCGCGCGTTCCGCGACCCGGGTGCCCGACCCCTGGCGGGCCGTCAGCCAGCCCTCGGCGACGAGCTCGGCGTACGCCTCCGCGACCGTGTTGCGCGCGATGCCGAGGTCGGCGGCGAGGGAACGCGAGGACGGCAGCCGGGTCCCGGGCGCGAGCCGGCCGCTGCGCGCGGCCTCGCGTAAGGCCTCGGTGAGACCGGCCCGCAGGCCGCGTCCGGCGGAGAGGTCCAGATGCAGGTCGGCCCCGAAAGTGGCCCAGGATTCCGTCATGGAGATGGACCATATCGGCGGGCCGCCTGCTCCGTAGGGTGAGGTCATGACCACTCACGAACACACGGACGAAGCCGGTACCGCCCACGCCCACGAGCACACCCCGCGCATGAACCTGGCGCAGCAGGTGCCGGACATCTACAAGGCCGTCCTCAACCTGGAGATGGCCACCCGCAAGGGGATGGACCCGGTCCTGCTGGAGCTGGTCAAGATCCGGGCCTCGCAGCTCAACCACTGCGCGTTCTGCCTCGACATGCACACCAAGGACGCGCTCGCCGGGGGCGAGAGCGTGCAGCGGATCGTCCAGCTCAGCGCCTGGGAGGAGTCGCGGCACTTCTACACGGAGAAGGAGATCGCCGCGATCGAACTGACCGAAGCCGTGACCGTCCTGGCTGGGGGCACCTCCCAGACGAAGTCTGGGGGAGGTTTCGTGCCGGACGAGGTGTACGAGAAGGCGGCGAAGCACTTCGAGGAGAAGGAGCTCGCCCAGCTGATCGCCGTGATCGCGACGATCAACGTGTGGAACCGCTTCGCCGTCACCACCCGCATGGTCCCCGGCCACTACACCCCCGGCAAGCACCGCTGAGGACGCCCGGAACGGGGGAACGGGGGAACGGGCGGGGGGGGCGGGGGCGCCCCGGGGGCGCGGGCCCCCCGCCGGAGGAAAAAAAAAAACCCCCCCCACCCCCAAAAAAACAAAACCCACAAAAAAAAAAACCAA